>DATADG010000225.1:0-14829 GCA_036258655.1 Gemmatimonadales bacterium
CGAGGCGCTGCGGATCCTTGCGCAGCCGGTCGGGCCGGTGGATCTGCTGCTGACCGACCTCATGATGCCGGGAATGAGCGGGGCGCAGCTCGCGCGGCTCGCGGGCCAGCTCCTCCCCCCGCCCCGATTCCTGTTCGTCTCCGGATTCTTTCCGCTCGAGCCGGACTATCCATTACCCGGTCCTCTGCTCCCCAAGCCGTTCTCTCGGGGCCATCTGCTCGCAACGGTGCAGCAGCTGATGACGAGTGCTGCTCCCTGAATGGGGGAGTCAAAGACTACTCGCTCGGGGAATGGGTAGAGCGGTGCTCACTTCGCACCTTGTTGAGGACGTTTGGCTCTGAACGAATTTCTCAGCAGGGAGCGGCGATATGAACGCAGAGACAACTGCATGGTGGAGCGACGCACCGGCTGGAGACCATCGGCAGCGCCTAGCACCGCCGGTACCACTGCGGTTATGGCATCCGGCAGCCGAGGAGTCGGAGGAATTCAGCTGTGCCTACCTCGATGGCCGCTGTGCCGCACCACATGTGCACGAGGAGTGGCAGTTCGCCGTCGCCGCCGAGCCGTCCACCATCACACTCGGGGCATATCGTCGGTACAGCGCACAACCCAACGATGTGACAGTCGTCCAGCCCTACGAGGTGCACACCGAGGGAGGTGTCTCAGGAGAACCGCGGAGGTGGCTGGTCCTGTACGTCGCCGAAGCAGTGGTTGATCGGGTGCATCAGGACCGCGCTCGAGGTGTCCCGCGCTTCGGCTGCCCTGTCATCAGCGATCCTCACAGCTCGCAGGTGCTGTTTGAGCTCTTGCAATGCAGCATGAGCGGGAATCTTGACAGTTCCGAATTCACCGTGCGGGTACTCGAGTGGCTGCGTCACCTTTTTCGTAATCACGCCCTGGGAATGGCCACTCCACCCGAAGGTCGGAGGATACGAGCGCCGGTCGAGCGGGCGCGGAGCTACCTCCAGGCCCACCCAACCGAGCCGCTTCCGCTCGCTGATCTGGTCGATCTTCTGGGAGTCACGACCTCTCACCTGGTGCGGTCGTTCTCCCGAAGCGTCGGGCTACCGCCGAAGAGCTACCACGCGCAGATCCGGCTGGCACGAGCGCGTCGCCTGCTGGCGCAGGGGAAGCCCGCGACCTGGGTCGCGTACGAGTGCGGGTTCGCGGACCAGTCACATCTGAGCCGTCGGTTCAGGGAATACTATGGCCTGACACCTGGCGCGTTTCAGACTTACTACAAGACGCAAAAGCTTTCCATTGACATCGTGCAGCCATCTGGAGCACATAACGGACTTGGTTTCAGCGCAGCGTGATCAACTCAACGTCGTGCGGAGAAGAGCGGACGGGTTCCTCGGGCTCCCTCACCTTGGTGCCACTCGGATAGGCATTGGCTATAGCCACTGGGCCAAAGTACCCGAGAACCCGCCTCTGCCAGCAGTGATCCCGATCACCGCCGAGCACGTCTGGTTACGCGAGTGTACCCGCTGTTTCCGAGTCACGGGGGTTGTCGTGAGCGGTATTCGTCGTGCCTTCCTGAATCCTCGGTTTGGGCCACTCTACCCTGAGATCCCCGCGGGCCACTGGGTACCGGCATGGCAGGCAGCCATGCGACGGGCGGAGCGGGTATGGCGCGACTCCGGTCCGGAAGCTCTCATAAGCAGCCGTTTGCTTCCGGATGAGCATTTCCACTTTCGGGGCGGTAAGCCCCGGGGTTTAGCCTGGCTACCCGTGCCTGAGCGTCTTTCCGACGAGCTGGTGAGTTCTGGGACAGGTCAATAGCAGGATTGCTCTGACGAGGGCATGTCTGGCTAGTGCCAGGTCTCGATCTGCCCTGCCGAATCTTTCGCAATTTCGAAGCAGCACCCGACGCGATCATACCGATCACAGCACTTCGTCACCCGCCCGCCGACGAATTCACTCAGCATGTTCTCGAGCACACTACAGACCTCGGGGTGATTGGCTGTAGCGGCTGCCAGCGGACAGCCGTGGCTTCGAATCAGGTAATACCCATTTTCCTCCTCGACTTCAGTCAATCCTCCGAGCTCGTTCAGCAGCGCACTCGCGCCAGATACGCGATCCCCCAATGTCCCCCGGGCCACTCGGCGGTCGTGCATCAATTCTCTGCCGACCTCTCTCATGGTGGATTCGAACTCGGCTGGTGACAGACGGTGGGCCAGTACATGAAGAAGTCGGGTCAGAATGGGGACGTACGCGCGGGAGAGGAGCAGCTCGGCCTGCGACGTCACGCCGTACACCCGTGACGGCTTGCTGGTTCCTCGCCGGCTGCCGCGCTGCTCCACCAGCTCGTCCCGTTCCAGCGTGGCCAGCTGTGCCCGCACCGCAGTGCGGGTAACTCCCAGTGCTGCCGAGAGTTCATCCACCGTCATGGGGCTGCGGCGAAGCAGCTCTATGATCCGTCCGCCGGTCCCTTCCCGGGCATGCCGCAGCAGGTGCTTACGCATAATCTCAAAGATACTAAAGAAAAGAAAACGGAATCTTGCTTTTCTAGGTGGTTCTTCGTATCAGTATAGGCGTCCGGGCCCGACCACCAGGGTTCAATGGTACCGGTGAAGCCCCAGGCGGGCCATGGCGCGCAGCATCGGACTGAGGAGGAGTTATGAGGATCGAGGTGAGGAGTTCGGCCATCGCTGCAGTGTCGATTATCGCGCTGGTTGCCGTTGGCGCTTGTGGGGATAGGGAGAGGGGTGGCGCTGCCTCGGGAGACACGGCGTCTCCAGCGCCGGGTGACCCCGCCGCTGCCGGCGCAATGCGGAGTGACACAGCGGACTTAGCCGCCGGAGGGACGGGTGCGCTGACCGATGCCAACATCGTTGCGCTGCTCGATGAAGCCAACCAGGCGGACAGCGCCTCCGGCGCGTACGCGCTCGGCAAGGCGACGAACTCAGAGGTAAAGGCCTACGCAAAGCTGATGATGGGGGAGCACCATGCACTGCGGCTCCAGGGACAGCAGCTGGCGAAAAAGCTGAACGTTACGCCTCACGCACCGGCTAACGACCCGGTGAAGCCCGCCGCTGAAGCGGAGATGGCGGCATTGAAGGCGGCACCCAAGGGGCCCCAATTCGACCGGACCTACATCGATCAGGAAGTCGCGATTCACAAGGCGGTGCTCGATCTGGCGGAGCAGGCGCACGCAGCGGCGCAGAATCAGGAGCTCAAGGCCCTGATCGAAAAAGCCAGACCGGTCATCGAACGGCATCTGGATCGCGCGGAGCAGCTTCAGAAGAAGCTGGGCAAGCCAACGGCCTGAGCTTTTCAGGGTAGTCCTATGACTTACTTGTCACCCGCGGCGCTGCTCGGCGTCGTGAGCCTCGTCGCTCTGACCGGCTGCGCCCACCTCGGGCTGCTCCGGCCCAACCGTCTCAAGCAACTCAACACCCGAGTCGCCAACCTGGTGAACGAGATGGCTCGGGTAGACAACCCTAACGAGGACATCGTGGGCCGGCTGTTTGCCCACGGAGGTCTGGCGCACGCGGAAACCGGGAAAGACGGGGTGATGCGCGCGAAAATCCACGTGCCCCCGAACCAGTTCATTTGGGAACCCGCGATCATTGTAATGCCACGGTCAGGCGACCTGGAGCTCGAATTTCATAACGAAGACCAGGCGCTCCATATGGCGTTCCTGCCCAGCAATGGTGAGCGGGTGTTGCTGAATCTTCCGACTCGCACCGCAGGAACGGCACGAATTCACCTTGATGAGCCTGGGCTCTACTGGTTCGGGTGTCCGGTCGGCAACCACGCAGGGCGAGGAATGCTGGGGCTGGTGATGGTGCGGGGGAATGTCCCCGAGGAGGCCCGCCTGGATCGGCCCGAACAGGAACGCCCGTAGTTCACGAGGTGTCAGCGATGTCCATCAACCTACATCGTCTCTGGCTCGGCGCCCTCCTGATCGGCGCGAGTTACGGTTGCGGGCGGGGAACTCACGAGTACGCCCTCACCGAGAAGAGCCGGCCATTCTCCGAATTCAACGAGGCAAAGGCCCGCGAAGCACCCCCCGTGGTCCGCAATGTGACTCCCGAGCGGCTCGTGAATGCTCGTGCCGAGCCGCATAACTGGCTCACCTACCACGGAACCTACGACGGGCAGCGGTTCAGCTCATTGAATCAGATCAACACCGGGAACGTGAGGAATCTCAGGGTCGCCTGGATGTTCCAGAGCGGGGTGATCGGACTGGTTGCCACCCCCGCGACCTACGCGTTCGAGGCGACGCCCATCGTGGTTGATGGCGTCATGTTCGTGAGTGGGTACGACGGTTATGTCTGGGCTCTTGATGCGGCGACCGGCCGGCTTCTCTGGCAGTACCGCCACGCCATACCACTCGACGTGCCGCTCTGCTGCGGCAACGTGAACCGTGGGGTGGCCGTGGCGAGGGGGAAGGTCTTCGTCGCCACCCAGAACGGCCATCTCGTCGCTTTGGATGCGACGACTGGCAAAGCCGTGTGGGACAAACCGTTCGTAGACATACGCGCGGGAGAGAGCGCTACCATCGCTCCACTTGTGGTCAAGGACCTGGTGATTGTCGGCAGCTCGGGGGCGGAGTACGGAGTGCGCGGCCACATCGATGCGTTCAGGCTGGAGACCGGGGAGCGAGTCTGGCGCCGTTACACCATTCCCAAACCGGGTGAGCCCGGCTCAGAGACCTGGCAGGACAAGGAGAAGACGGCCTGGCAGCGAGGCGGCGGGGCCGCCTGGATCACTGGTACCTACGACCCTGCACTCGACCTGCTCTACTGGGGTACGGCCAATCCCGGACCGGACTTCGACGGGAGCGTGCGGCCGGGAGACAACCTGTACACCAACTCCGTCCTCGCACTGGACCCGGACGACGGCTCGATCAAGTGGCATTACCAGTGGACGCCGCATGATGTCTGGGACTATGACGGAGTCAACGAAAACATCCTGTTCGACCATGGTGGCCGAAAGCTCCTCGCCCACTTCGATAAGAACGGCTATCTGTTTGTGCTGGATCGCACGAACGGGAAGCTGCTCCGCGCCTCACCTTTTGCGCGAGTGAGCTGGGGAAACATCGACCCTGGTACCGGAAAGGTGGACGTCAAGCTCACGCCTACCACCGAGGGGGTGGAGATCTGTCCCGGACCAGCCGGCGCGAAGGAATGGCCGCACGCTGCGTTCAGTCCCGCGACCGGTCTCCTCTACACTCCGGTTGTAGAGCAGTGCGGCGTGTTCAGCACGAAGAAGACCGAATTCAAGGAGAGCATGCCCTATTGGGGCGGCGCGGTCGACAACCGGAAACTGGAAGGTTGGGGGCACGTGAAGGCGTTCGACCCCGCCACTGGTCGCGAAGTCTGGTCTTACAAAACCCGCCACCCAATGCTCAGCTCGCTTCTTGCGACCGCGGGCGACCTCGTGTTCGCCGGTGAGCCGAGCGGAGAATTCGAGGCGTTCAATGCCCGCACCGGCGAGCTGCTCTGGCAATTCCAGACCGGCAATGGGATCCATGGGAGTCCGATGACCTACAGTGTTGGCGGAAAGCAGTATGTCGCTGTGCCCACGGGCTGGGGTGGATGGATCAAGGGCTTCGCGCCCGAGCTGTACGGTGCACCGCGAGGGCATGCCCTGGTCGTGTTCACCCTGCCATAGCTCCAGGGAGGCGTCATGAAAAGCAAGGCCAGCTTTCGCGGCCACCCTATTCATCCGGCACTCATTCCTTTTCCGTTCGCGTTTCTCTACGGCGCATTCCTCTTTAATCTTGCCGGCTATCTCGCTGGCCGCGCCAGCTGGTGGACTACCGGGGCTTATCTGAGCCTGGTTGGCATTGTTGCCGCCCTTATTGCCGCCGTACCGGGGTTCATCGATTACTTCACTACGGTGCCGCCCAAGAGCTCCGGGAAGAAGCGGGCGACGAAACACATGCTGGTAAACCTGGCCGCGGTCGTGTTGTTTGCCGCTGCGTGGGCCATCCGAGGCACCTCCGAGGCGCCGCCGGACTCAACAACCCTGATACTGGAGGCCTTCGGCCTAGTCCTCCTGACGGCGGGAGGTTGGATGGGTGGTGTGCTGGTCAACCGCAATCAGATCGGCGTCGATCATCGCTACGCTCGAGCCGGCAAATGGAAAGAAGAAAGGATTCGTCCGGAGGGCGGTCTGGACGTTATCGTCGGCCGAGCAGATGAGCTCGAGATGGACCAGATGAAGCTGCTTCGTTTGAATGGACGCCGGCTTGTGCTCGCCCGGACGGAACAGGGTTACGTTGCGTTCGACGATCGCTGCACCCATCGCGGAGGCTCTTTGGCCGGGGGCGTCATGATCGGCGGTGTGGTGCAGTGCCCCTGGCACGGATCGCAGTTCGAGTGCCGAAGCGGCGCAGTGAAGGCGGGCCCCGCGGACACCCCGATCGGAACCTACCGGGTCACTGAGGAGCAGGGTCAGATCAAACTCAGGCTGTAGATCGCCTCGGCCAGTCACGTGATCCGACGCGTCGCTTTTCGAAAAGCCGTGCTGGCTGGTGTCATTGGCGCGCTCGCCTGGGAAGCCGTCATTCGCGGACTCATTGTCTTGGGGCTTCCGCTCGGCGACCTCGTGCATTTGCTCGGCACCATGGTGGTGCCGCACTCACCGGCCTGGATCTGGTGGCCCGCAGGGTTGGCGCTTCACGCAACTGTGGGTGCCATCTGGGCCATTTTCTACGCGTACTTCTTCTGGTCCACCTTCGAATGGTCGCCCGCCACTCAGGGCCTCGTGTTCACCGGTATTCCCATTCTCCTGGCTGGTATGGTGATGCTTCCCCAACTGGGCTGGATGCACCCCCTGGTCCTCCAGGGCGAGTTCCCCCACCCCGGTGTCTTCTGGCTCGGGGCCGGCTGGGGTGGACTGGTGAGCATCGTGCTGGGACATCTGGTCTACGGCGCGACGATGGGAAGTCTCTATACCCGCCCCGTAGGATATGCGGTACAGCGGCGACCCGTTTTCGATGGTTGACTTCATGTTCGCCACCGGGATCGAATGCAGCTGTCCCACGATTGAGGGCGGACGCTGGCGCATCGATGAGCTGGAGGCAACCGATCACTATCGCTATTGGCGGCGCGACCTCGAGCTGGTACGCGGCCTCGGCCTGCGTTATCTGCGCTACGGTCCGCCCCTGCACCGGGTATTTACCGGGCCGGGGAAGTACGACTGGTCGTTCATGGACCAGGTGGCGGAAGCCATGCAGCAACTGGAGCTGGTGCCGATCACTGACCTCTGCCATTTCGGGGTACCGGACTGGTTGGAGAACTTCCAGAATCCCGAGCTGCCGCAGAAACTCGCGGAGTATGCCGGCGCCTTCGCCAGGCGGTATCCCTGGATCCGACTGTATACTCCCGTCAATGAGATGTACGTAGCCGCCCGGATGAGCGCTCTCGATGGAGCCTGGAACGAGCAGCTTCGGTCGGAGACCGCCTTCGTCACCGCCATCCGGCACCTGGCCCGCGCCAGTGTGCTCATGATGACGGCAATTCTGCGCGAGTCTCCGGATGCGAGATTCATCAACAGCGAAAGCAGTGAGTTCTATCAGCCCTGCTGCCCTGACCCTGACATCCAGCGGATCGCCGACTTCGAGAACCAGCGCCGGTTCATCGCGCTGGACCTGCTGTACGCGGTCCCGGTACGAGACGACGTGCATGCCTATCTCCTACAGCACGGCATGCCCGCCGAGGAGTACGAATGGTTCATGGGGAGCAAGGTTGCGGAGCGGGCCATCCTCGGGGTGGACTACTACCGGTGGAACGAGAAGCTGATCAACAGTCAGGGCCGGGTGGAAGCACTGGGAGAGCTCTTCGGCTGGTACGTGATCACCAGTCAATACTACGACCGGTACCGCCGTCCTGTGATGCATACCGAGACCAATTGCCTCGACGCGGCCGAAGCGCCCGGCTGGCTCTGGCGGCAGTGGCACAACGTGCAGCTCATCCATCGCGCCGGTGTACCGGTAACCGGATTCACCTGGTATAGCCTGCAGGATCAGGTGGACTGGGACATCGGGCTCAGCCGCGCAGTCGGCAACGTGAACCCGGTCGGACTGTACGACCTCAACCGCGATCCCCGGCCGGTGGCGGACGCGTACCGATATCTGATCAGTATGTACCGGAACAATCCGTTTCCCCTGCCAGTCTCCGTCGCCGACTGATGAACGACGGGCTTATGCGGTTCATGCGCGCGCATGGCCAGAAGCCTGCACCAGGTCAGCGGCCGGTGACCGCGGGGGCTCTCGCGGGACTATGCGCCGGTGTCGCAGCGCTGCCGCTTCTAGTCTGGTCGGACGCCCTCGCGACTGTGGCCGCGGAGTTGAGTCTCTCCGATCGAGTGCTGGCTGCTGCCTACCCCGCCATTGCACTCGTCGCCGGCGGCTTTTACGGCGCGGTATTTCGCCGCGCGGCTAACGACCGACGGGGCGGATGGTTGTTTGGAATCAGCTATGGTTTTCTACTCTGGATGGTGGGACCAACGGCGCTGCTTCAAGCCACCCTCGGCCGACCACTCGTGACCGGCACCTCGGCGATGGGGGTACTGGCCGCCAACCTCCTTTCGGGACTGATTCTCGGCCTGCTATTTCGGCCAATGCACCGCCTCACTCAACTCCGTTCACATGCCCGCTGAGCCGGCAACGGTCGCGATCGCGCATACCAGGGAACGCCATCGCTCGCCCGAGCGAGTTCTGGGGCTGGTGCGGGAAGCCGTCGACCATCTCGGCGGAATGTCTCGCTTCGTCCGCCCCAAGCAGACGGTGCTCATCAAGCCTAATCTCACGGTGTACTACTCCGCCGAGGAGGGTTGCACCACGGACCCGCTGGTTGTGGGCGCGTTGATTCAGCTCGCCCGTGAGGCGGGCGCCTCCCGGGTGCAGGTCGCCGAGTCGAGTGGCGAGTTTCTTTCATCCATCGAGTGTATGCGGGTCACCGGCATGGCGGCCGTGGCAGAGAAGCTCGGAGCGGAGCTGGTCGACCTCGGCAGTGATGACGTACCCAATCGGACCGTAGCGGTGCCGCGCGGCCTTGTACTCAAATCGGTGCCGCTACCCGAGCCCCTGCTCGATGCCGATGTCATCATCAACGTGCCCAAGGCCAAGAATCATCACATCGAGCCCATTACCGGCGCGCTCAAGAACTGGGTTGGGGTGGTGAACCAGAAGTGGCGTATGCATCACCATGGAGACGAGGAGCATATCCCCCGGTTCATGGACATCATGATGGTAACCCGCCCGACGCTCTGCGTAGCGGACGCACTCATCGCGGGCGAAGGTGATGGGCCGATTGCAAACCTGCCGCGCTGGTGCGGCTGCATTCTGGCTTCGACCGATCCGGTCGCCACCGATGTCACCCTCGCCCGGCTCTTGGGCCGAGACTGGAGAAGACTCGAATTCGCCAGGGCGGCCGAGGAGCGCGGCCTCGGGATTCGGGAGCCGATCGAGTTTCGGGGAGTTCCCCTCGATCAGGTTGCCTTTCAGGCCTGGCCGGGACACGAGGGCTTCGACTACCTGCCGATCAATTTGCTGGTTGGCTCTGGAGTGACGCTGGCCGGCACCATCGGCCACGTGAAGAGCGTGCTCGACAGCATGCTCCGACGCGGAGAGCTGAACCAGGTGATCTGGTTGAAGGGCACGCCCACGATCATGATCGGTGAGGTCGACGATCCCAACTTCGAGCAGCATCTCCGCGAAGGTCCCTATGTCGTCTTCGACGACAGCGCCAAGCCCGAGTACAAGCACAATCCCCGGGTGCATTTCGTGCCCGGCCATCCGGTGCTTCGCACGGCGATGCCCGAACTGCTCAAAGGTTTGGGCGTCGGCATTCCCGGGCAGCTGGCGCAGCGGTGGCAGAAGTTCGAGCGGCGGGGGATGCACGAGCTGCAGTACGGCTCACGTTCCCGGCAGTTGCGCGCCGTTAGCCGACCTTTGCTCGTGGGCGGGGTGGTGACCGCGGGAGCTCTCGTACTCCGGGCGCTGGCTCGACGCCTGAGGTAAATCACCTGTTATAGTAGGGGTACCATTGCCATGACTTGTTATCAGGAGGCGGCATGAGACGCCTGATGTTAGCGGTGCTGCTTCTCTTCGCGTCCGCCAGCGTCTTGGACGCGCACGACCTGTTCCTCAAGCTCGACAGCTACTTCGTAAAGCCCGGCTCCACCCTGGTGGTGCGGGTTCTTAACGGAACGTTCAGCACGAGCGATGGAGCCGTTTCGAGAGACCGGCTTCGCGATGTGGCGGTAGTGACGCCGTCCGGCAGGACTCGGCCGGATACCGCTGCCTGGGCCGCTCAGGGTGATACCAGCGTCCTGTCCCTGAGTACGGGTGAGAGCGGCACGTATGTCATCGGTGCGTCACTCCTGCCGCGCGAGCTTACACTCGAGGCGAAGGACTTCAATGAATACCTGGCGCACGACGGGCTGCCCGACGTGCTGGAGGCACGTCGGAAGGCTGGCGAGCTGGACCGACCTGCTCGGGAGCGCTATTCCAAACACGTGAAGGCACTCGTCCAGGTAGGAGATCGACGCACCGAGGAGTACCAGGGAGTACTCGGATATCCTGCTGAGCTGATCCCGCTCGACAATCCGTACACCCTGAAGTCGGCAGGCGTGCTGCGCGTCCGCGCCCTGGTGGACGGTGAGCCGGTGCCCAATCAGCTGGTCGTTGTGGGTAATCATAGGGGACAGCGGTCCACGCGGACGGACAGCTCGGGCGTGGCTCGGGTTCGTATCGGCTCACGCGGCGCGTGGTATGTGAAATTCATTCACATGGAGCCCGCCACCGAGGACAGGACCATCGACTACGAGTCGAAGTGGGCTACCCTGACCTTTGGCGTCCGGTAAGGGTGCCAAGGTTTGTTACGGATAGGAACAGGAACGCCACGCCGCTGTAAAACGGCTTGACAACTCTGTAACAGAAACGAAATATAGGACACCTTCTACCGGGCTTGGCCGCCTCGGTAGGGATCGTAGTCTGTTTCAGAGTGTAGCGAGTCCATCTCGATGATCTGGCTGGGCCCAAGTAGCCTGCCGGCACCCGCCGGGTGCCTGGGCTGGGATCTTCCCGCACCACTACGCAGTCGGCCCACACCAGGCCTCCCTGCGCAGAAATCCGTTGTGGCCCTACCGGTCCCATCAGCCTCACCTCGAGTATCCAGACCCGCTGCGTCGTTGCGGCCTGACACCCGTTTGTCCGATCCGCCGTAGCCGCTGCTGCGCTGGATCAATCAAGGAGGATACATGACGGGCACGCTTCGTTGGATCTTCACCAGAGTCATTTCTCCTGCGCTTCTGGCGCTCCTACCCGGGGTGCTCCTGGCGCAACAGCCGGCCGTTATCACCGGTCGCGTGCTCGACGAGAGCAACCGACCGATCCCCTCGGCTACGGTCGCGATCCCCGCCTTAGGGCTCACCGCCAACACCCGCGCAGCCGGGGAATACACCATCATCGTTCCCGCGGCCCGCGTGGAGGGACAGACCGTTACACTTACGTCCCGCGGAATCGGCCACAAGCCGGAATCGGTGCAGATCACCCTGCGGGAGGGGGCCATCCAGCAGGACTTCAGCCTCGACGCAAACCCGTTGCAGTTGGGTGAAATCGTCGTTACTGGGGCGGGGACGGTCACTCAGACCGAGAAGCTCGGAGCAGTTCGGAACAACGTGTCGGGCGAGGAGGTGCAGCGCTCCAACGAGCCCAACGTGGTTCAGGCCCTTGCTGCCAAAGCCCCGAATGTGAACGTAACCCAGTCGGGTGGTGAGCCGGGCGCATCATCGTACGTGACCATCCGAGGCCAGCGCACCATCGGTTTGCCGGGGTCAGGTCAGGCGCAGCCGCTCTTCGTGGTGGACGGCGTCCCGATCGACAACTCCAGCTTTTCCACCACTGATTTCAATCTGGTAGAGGGTCTCACAGCGGGCGAGATCGAAGGCACCACCCAGCCCAACCGCGCCTCGGACATCAATCCGAACGACATCGAATCGATCGAGATCCTGAAGGGCCCGGCTGCCGCAGCGATCTATGGCTCGCGTGCCGGACAGGGTGTGGTCCTCATCACCACGAAGAAGGGTAGCCCAGGGACCACCCGCTACTCCTTCCGGACCAGCGTAGGAGTGGACAATATCACGCGCAAATACCCCCTGCAGACCCGCTTTGGCCAAGGCCTCGGTGGGGTGGCACCTTCACTCGGCTGCGACCAGTTCAATTCCGGGGGAGCCTGCCTGCGGAGCTGGGGTCCCGACTTGAGCGGCACGGGCACGCCGGTCTTCGACCACTCCGACGAGGCCTATCGCACCGGTTTCACCACCGACAACTACCTGTCGGTGTCGGGCGGCACGGACCGGACGCTCTTTTATCTCTCGGGTGAGTTCTTCCGGAATAACGGCATTTTCAAGGGGCCGAACAACGATTACCAGCGGATATCAGTCCGGTTGAACGGATCCCATCGGGTCACCGAGAATCTGAAGCTGGGCGGAAACTTCGCGTACGCGGACTCGCGCGGAGACTTTGTGCAGCGGGGTAACAACACGAACGGCCTTCAGCTCGGTCTGCTCCGCACACCACCCAACTTCGACAACACGGAGTACCTCGACCCTGAATCCGGTCTCCACCGGTCCTACATCTATCAGAACCCGCCTCCAGGCGACCTCTACGGCGACCGGTTCTTCGCCAACCCATTCTGGGTCCTGTACAAGAACGTCAACACGGCGCAGACCGGCCGTGTCTTCGGCAATGTGTCCGCGGACTGGGCTGCGACTCCCTGGCTCAGCGTGGCCTACAACCTAGGCGCCGATTACTCCAACGACGAGCGGCTGGAGGGGCTGCCCATCAGCTCCACCGGTTCCGGAACAATGGGTCGGGTCACCGAGGGGAAGCTGGTCAACTATCAGATCAACCATAACCTCACGGCGACAGCGAACTACCGGCTCAACCAGAACCTGGCCGGCACGGTCACCCTGGGGCAGGGCCTGAATGTGAGGAACTTCCGGCAGCTCGGCACCGTGGGTCGTATCCTAGTCGGACCGGAGCCGTTCAAGCTGCAGAACACGGTGCAGCGCGATCCGCCGGTGGACAACGAGGAGAACATCCACACCGAGTCGTACTTCGGGCAGGCAACGCTCGATCTTTACGATCAGCTCTTCCTAACGGCGGCACTCCGGAACGACGGTTCCTCCACCTATTCCGAGGACCACCGGCGGAGCTGGTTCCCCAAGGCGAGTGTCGCCTGGGCCTTCACCAACGCGATAGGCGAGCGGCCCTGGCTCACCTTCGGCAAGCTCCGTTTTGCCTACGGCGAGGCCGGGCAAGATCCGAGTCCGTATCTCACTTCCAACACCTTCCAGGCTTCGACGCCGCTGTCGGGAATTACCCAGGGGACGGGCAATCTGCCGGTTCAGGCCGGACTTCCTGGCCTGGCGACCAGCATTACTCAAGGTGCTGAGCAGCTGAAGCCCGAGCGGAGCAAGGAATGGGAGGCCGGCGTCGATCTGGGTCTCTTCCGCGACAAGGCCGACCTCAGCTTCACCTACTACCACACGATCACCGAAGACGTGATCCTGCTGCAACCGGTCGCACCGTCGACCGGGTTCTTCAGGAAGGCCAACAATGCCGCGAAGTTCCGCAACGCCGGCGCCGAGGTGTCACTCAATATTCGTCCGATCACCACTCCGAACTTTGCCTGGGACATCGGCCTCCAGTGGGGGAAGAACAAGGGCCGCGTGCTCGAGCTGGGCGGCTCCGAGTTCGTCGTCTTCGATCCGAACTCCATCACTCCGCAGGCAGTAGCCCAGGTAGGCCAGGAGATTGGGGTGCTGCGTGATTTTGGCTGGGTGCGTTGCGGGCTCAGCCCGAATGGCATGAACGCAGCCATCCAGGGCGTAGACCTGGCGGACGTGTGCGCTGGGCAGCCGCACGGCGCACTGTACCTGGACGAAGATGGCTTACCAGTCGGTGACGATAACCCGCGCATCATTGCCAACCCGAACGCGGACTGGACCGGCAGCGTGCGTACCGGCTTCCGATTCCAGCGGCTCTCAGTATCCGGCCTGCTCGACATCCGGCACGGGGGGGACGTCTACAATGGGACGCGCGGCGCGCTCTGGAGCTATGGGACTCACAAGGACACGGAGATCCGCGGCACCCAGGTGGTGCTGGGCCGCGATCCCGCACCGGGTGTGGCGGTCGGGCCGACGGTCGGTCCCGGCGTCGGTGTGCCCACGACGCTCAACGAGAGCTACTTCCGAAACATCGTGGCGTGCCCCTTCACCGGACTCGCTGAGAACTGCATCGAGGACGGCGGCTTCGTGAAGCTGCGCGAGATCAGTGTCGGGTATACTCTGGACTACCCCTGGGTGCAGCGGCTGCTGGGCTTCAGCAGCATCGATCTTCGCATCGCAGGACGCAACCTGAAGACCTGGACGGACTACACCGGGTACGATCCTGAGATCAACCTGGGCGGCGCCATCCAGGCCACGCGAGGCATCGATTACTTCGTCATGCCGCAGACGCGTTCGTTCCTCTTTACGCTCACCTTGAATCGCTAGGAGGAACGAACCATGCGAAGCCTTTGGAGTACAACACTTGGGACCGGCCTGCTCGCGCTCGGCGTGGCCGGGTGCGGCGATTTCCTCTCGGGTGAAGATGTCACCGGTAATCCCAATCAACCGACTGCCGCAACCCGGGATGCCTTGTTCGTAGGATTTCAGTCCGGGCAGTTTGGTGTCCAGGAATACGGCCTGGCACAGACCGTGTGCGAATGGATGCAGCAGTGCATGGGCGTTCAGCGTTTCTCATTCACTCGCAGCACGTACGACATCATCGATACGGACTTCAATGCCGATTGGGCCCAGATC
>DATADG010000226.1:0-15801 GCA_036258655.1 Gemmatimonadales bacterium
GTCGAGCCCCCCTGCCGCGGGCTCGTCGGCTCCGGTGACCGCGCCTCAGTCTCCCGTCCCGGTGCCCAGTGTCGTCCTCATCGTATGAAGGTTTGGGTGCACGTCGAAGCAAGGCCTGGAGAGCTGGGATCGTATCCGCCAGGAGTGGAGGATGGCGTCCGCGCTGGACCGCAAATTTCAGGGGTCGATCCAGACGGGGAAGCTCCTCGGGACGAAGGCGCTTGGCCTGACCTTCTCGGAGCCGTACCCGGACGACCCCCTCGCCGTTCTGAATTTCATAATCCAGCGGCACGGCGTCTCCCCGTATATGGATGCGGCCGGGCAGCGACTCGAGTCTCTCTCGTTCTGAAATGTCCACCAGCTCTTCTGGGTCGAGGGTGATCCGGGTATGCAGAAACCCTTCCCAACTGCTCACGTCGTCGAGCTGGTGCCGTATCCGTTCCAGCAGCTTCTCTGGAGCAATCCGGGACAAGCTGCCTCCTGAACGCCGCCACAGCTCATCCAGCTCGACCAGCGCGCGGCGTAACCGGTGCTGGTCTGGGTGAGTGGTTTCGCCCTGCATGAGCTCACGGGCAAGTACATCGCGGGCGGCCGGCCGGAGCTCGACTGGAATGTCAGTCTCGATGATTTCGATCTCTGTCTCCAACTCGAACCCGAAGTAGGTGCGACGCCGCTCGATCATCAGCCGCTGGTGCTTTCGCGGACCGCCTAATACCACCTTGGGTGAGCCCAGTGTCGCATACCTGCGGACCAGATCATAGGAGAGGGTGGTGCCTTCGATGGCGGCGCGGGGTACACCATACCTGTCTGCGAAGTACCGCAGACTTCCTGCAACGGCACCCCAACTGCCCGCCACCGAGGTCTTCGACACACGAGCCTCCTGACCGTCCGCGGTGTGCTCGTCAATCACCAGGTCAAACGGCATGATCCGGGCGATGAGATCGGACCAGCGCCGGCGAACCTCCTTGGACGCATACGGAAGCTGTTTCGGCAGAGGCAGCTCCAGCGAGCGGTACACGGAGGCCACTCCCAATGCCGTGTCCTCGATCGCCTTCACCAGCACTCCTCTGCGCTCGGCCCACTCCTCCAGCCCTTCTTCGAACAGATGCCGTGGGAGACCGTAGACCTCCCCGATATAGCCGTGTTGGTTGACAGCTTCGGCGTAGAGGTTATACGCGGTGAGATGGTCGCTTCCGTTCACGATGACTCCGTGAAGATCCCGCTCGTCACGGGTCATGCGGTGGAGGGATTCGATATTGGAGCATACCGCCGCCATCGGAATCAACTCGCTATCGGAATGGACCAGCAGCTCACCCCAGGGGCGTTCGACCGGAAGTGCCTCCACTTCCCTGCCATACGTTGTGAGCCTGCCGTTCTCGATCAGGCCCCGGTTGGTCAGCAGGGTGATGGCTCTTTGATAGGCCGTACGGTCGAGCGGAACGGGTAGGTCGAGGTCTCGGGCATCTACCCCGAGCGCAGCACAGGTGATGGCGACCCGCTCCGCGTCACCTGCCAGCTGAAACTCTGGAGGTGTCGGCCGCAGGGCTTCGAAGACCAGCTCGCGGTCACTCAAGATGACGACCTCTCCATTTGGCACTCTGCCATGCACCCGGCCCGCCATCTGGAGGATTTCGTTCGCCCCTAGGTAAAGCCGGTGCAGCACGTTGCGACCGCGGTCCACCACATTGCCGTACCGAGCATCGTAGATCACGACAGTGTCGAGTCCTCGAACATTGAGCGCGGACTGCCCCGCAGCGGTCATGGCCAGCAGAAAGGGCCGTGGCACCTCGTCCTCCAGAAAAGGCCGGATGACGCGGATCGGCTCTCCCCCGTGGTAGAATGCGGTCGTGAGCCGGGGCCACTGCTCCCCTAGGTTCTCGGCCAGCTTTTCCACCTCCGCGCGAGTCGGCACAAACACCGCGACGCCTCGCTTCTCCTTGATGACGTGGCGAATGTACCGCTCGTTCAGAAATTCCTCGGGCTGCTGCGGCAGGACCTGGACCTTGGCCCGAAGCGCGGGGTCGAATGCCTGAGTCACGAGTACGTCGGAGCTGTCGAGATACTCGGCGTAAAAACTGGGATCTACGGTGGCGCTGAGCCAGATGAATCGGCAGCCGGCGCGTTTGCCGAGGGCGAGGCACAGCTCGAGCTCTGCCGATGTCTGATGGATCTCGTCGACGATGATCGTATCGCGCCCGGTGATGAGATCATCCTGGAACCAGCGGCGCGCAATACCGGTCGTCACGATCACCACGTTCCAGCTCGGCGTTTCGGGGGTGGCCTCGCGCTCGCGATTCACCACCCCGGCATGAAGCGGCTCCTGGAGAATCGATTCTGCGATCGGCCGGATCCCGAGTGTTTTTCCGGTGCCGGTGCCGGCCACGATGCCAAACCCCAGCCCTCTTTCCGCCCAGGTTCGGAGCTCCGTGCCGTGCTCTCGCTCGAGCAGCGTCTCGATTTGGAGCTGGAGAGCCAGCTCGATTGTCTCGCAGGCCGCACGCGTTGGCGCGATGATGATGATGCGGCCCTTCGGATGAGGAGCGTGCCGGTAGGCATCCGGATCTGGTGGTAGGTGGTGATCGCGGGTGGGGTGCATGGGGGAAGATAGCTATGGGCTATGGGCTATTGGCTATTCCGCTCGCGGAGCAGCCCACAGCCATAGCATTAGCCTACAGCCCCGCACTAGAAGCCGGGTTGCAGCTCGAACTGCCAAATCCAACCTTTACCTGGTCGGTCGAATGGCCTGACCAGGTCCAGCTCGGCGATGGCGAAACCGAGCAGATTTACGCGAAGGCCGAAACCTGCGCTATACACCGGATCCCGGGTGCCGGACCCGAAAAGCGACGGCTCATTGTCGCTATCCCAGGCAAGTCCTGCGTCACCGAAAACCGCAAACTCGAGCGGGAAGGCACCGTAATAGCCTGACCCAATGCCCAGGACACCGAAGAGCGGGAAGCGCAGCTCCAGGTTGGCCAGCGCCATTCGGCTGCCCAGTAGCTGGTCGAAGACAGGACACGACTCCGGGTCGTTTGGTGCTGGATCGCATTCGGATGCATCGAATGATCCCAGGCTGTACCCACGGATCAGTCCGGGATAGCCGAGAAACAGCGGCTGCAGACGGGAGTCTTCGCCACCACTGCCATACCGCCCGTAATGCAGCAGGCGGGCTGCCAGGGTGAAGGGCCGAACCGGCAGGAGGTACCTGCGAAAATCGGCCAGAACTCCTACAAATCCGATCGAGCCGAAGGTGGGGGAGACCTCCAGGCGGTAGCGCTGGCCGAGCACCGGACTGGTCGCACCGAAGAATGAGTTGTCGTAAACCAGCGCGGCGGTCCCGAAACCCAGGTTCAGGGACTCTCCCGCATCCAGGTCTTCGCTCTCGTCAATGATCTGTTCACCCGTAATAAGAGAAAATGCCCGGGTGTTGCGCTCCAGATCGAAGGAGATATTGCTGAAGCCGCCGGTGAACTCGATTCTCTGAACCTGGCTGAAGGGATACGAGAGCTGCCCGAACAAGTCCCTGCTGGTCTGTCTCCGGATCACCTCCTGCTGCACCAGCGCCGGCTGCTCGTTAATGGTCGTGGTACCCTCCCCAAAAGCACCAGTGCGGTAGGTACTCTGCTGCGCCGCGCCTCCCCAATTCAGGCGGTTACTCAGATTCTGGTAACCGGCGAGCGCATTGATGTCCTTCAGACTGCCTTCCACCTGAAGCGCTGTGACCAGATTGTGATTGCCCAGCATGTCGCTGAAGTAGAGCGACGCGCCGCCTCCGATGAAGGTGCCGAACTCGCTGGTCCCGGCCAGCAGCGAGGGCCGGCCCACATACGTCAGGGAGAGATCGGGATCGTAGGGTCTGACCGGGAACTCCGTCGCCGCAGGCAGTCCCAGCTGAGGATTCTCGAGCAGCTGAACCAGACGCTCGTCTCGGCGCTCCTGCGGCGGCAGGACGGCGGCGGTCGGAACCGAGGATGACCCATAAGCCAGATAGGCCGTCGCAGGCTCCTCCCGCACAGGCTTGGGCTGGTCTAGGGAATAGAGGTCGAACCCGTTAGCCCGAAAAACACTGTACATCAATCGTCCGCTCTGCTGAGCGACCGACAAGGCTGGACTGATCTCGGTTATGCCGCTCACACCCGTCGCCAGATCTGTGATCTGCTCGCGAGCCCCGGTGGCGAGGTCGACTCGATAGACGTTTGTAATGCCATCGGGATCAGACAGGAAGTAGAGCGCTCTTCCGTCCGGTGACCACTGAGGGTTGATCTGACGTCCTTGCCCCGCGCCAGGAGCCTGGCTCACGCGTCCCGTCGCCACGTCCAGCAGCGCCAATGCATACCGGCCAATCGACAGTGTCCTGAGATCCGTCGCGAAGCGGTCGGTCGAGAAGGCGAGTGTCCGTCCATCGGGCGACCACACCGGCTGCAGGTCGGCATACTGATCGTCCATCAACCGCCGCAGCTGATCGGTCTCCAGATCATAGATGAAGAGATCACTCAAGCCATCGGAGAACCCGGAAAATGCGATGTACCGTCCGTCCGGAGACCAACTGGGGTTCAGCACCTGACCCAGGGAGGGCAGCTTGATCTCTCGCTCGGTGTCCGCATCCTGCACGTCATACAGCGCGAGCACCGGTTGCCCACCGGTGATGCCGGCAAAGACGAAGCGCTTGCCATCGGGAGACCAGTTCCCGGCGGACTCGATGAACTGCAGGCTTTGAAGGTGAGGATCCACCGCGGTCTTGGTCACCTGGCGCTGGATCTTGCCCGTGGTGGCATCAGCCAGGAAAAGATCGATGGAGAAGAGGTCCCGGTCCGAGAGGAACATGACCTTGGTGCCGTCGGGGCTCAGCGATGGCGCGATGTTGTACCGGCTGTCCCCTCCAGCCCCGATGATTCGCTCGCTGCCGGCATCCGCGCCTGCCGCTTCTGCAAGGACCGGCTGGTAAGCTGCATGCAGGGACCGGTGCCACCCTGCCACGACCACATCGGGCGATACGCCGAGCACCTCACGGATTGCTGGTTCCACGGCGCGGCGCCGGCCCGCCTGGCGTAACAGCCTGCCCATGACCTCATCCCCCCAGCGACCCGCGATGTAAGCCAAAAACGCGTGACCGTATCGGTAGGGGAAGTAGCGGGGATCATCGAGCTGCCGGAACGTCGGGAGGGTGTCACGAGCCGTGTCCCGAAGCGCTCCTCGCATCCACATCGCGGTGAGCCCGTCAACCGGCCCGATGGAGAGATACTCGGCCATTCCCTCGATGAACCACAGGGGGAGCGAGGTCGCTCCCGGCAGGGCTCCGAGGCTCGGACGGCCCGTCCCCGTCATGTCATATTGGAACGCGTGAACCAACTCGTGTCCCAGCACATGGTTCAGGTCGTCCAGAGTACCACCGATCGGGAGCACTATTCGGCGTTTGAGTGCCTCGGTAACGCCTCCGGTGCCCTCGCCGATGTCCCCGCCGATGGCGTTGGTTTGCTGGAACTCTACCGGGCTGGCATACAGAATCAGTGGCTGGCGTCCGGTCAGTTTGTGCTGCAGCACAGTTGACAGCCGGGCAAGCCAACGTTCTGCCATCCGCGCCGCCTGAACGGCGCCGACTTCTTCTCGCGGATAGTAGTACACGTCAAAGTGCTCGGTCTTGAGCACCTTGAAATCAAAATTTTCGTATTGAACCTTGTTTCGGCCGAAGTACTGGCCCTGAACTGGCGCCGGTAGCACCACCCAGGCCACAGCGAGACACCGCACTATGCGGCAGACGCCGCCAGGAATGTGAACCATGCTTAACCCTCCTGGCGAGAATGGTCTCGCGATGATGCGGTTGGCGGTGATGGAGAACACGTGCGTCGTGCCTCAGACCAGCCCACACTAACCATCATCTGGGCTGGTATGCTTGGATCGCATTGCTCACTTGATTCCCGTAGAGATCCCGAAGCGAAGCCAGCCGTCCCAACTCTGTTACCTGGTTCGCAAAAAGCTGTCTCTAGTGGCTTTGGAGTTCTTGACACCACCACAAGCGGGTTCCATACTAGGGTCCTCAGCGCACGGCAGAGTACTCAGCGCAATGAGTCACCACGTCAGCGGCGTGGTCGTCCTTCGTTGCCCCTGCGCAGCTCCTCACCCAGGCTCATATATCGCAAGGTCGAGCGGAGCATGTGGCGCCAGATTCTCTCCTTCTTCAACAAAACGAATATGGAGGCAGCTATGGCTGGAGAATTCTTTATCGGTGAGTCGCTGGTTGGAGAAGGTAACGAGATCGCCCATATCGACTTGATCGTCGGCTCCAAATCGGGACCGGCAGGCCTTGCGTTCACCCAGGCGCTCTCCCACAACTCCGACGGATTCTCCACGCTACTCGCCGTGGTCACGCCGAACCTGCCGGCCAAGCCCGACACCCTGCTCTTCAACAAGGTCACCATCAAGGGAGCCAAGCAGGCAGTGCAGATGTTCGGGCCGGCGCAGGCTGCGGTTGCGCGGGCGGTGATGGACAGCGTCGCCTCCGGCGTGGTCGACCGCGGCCGGGCGAATGACCTCTGCATTCTGGTGGGGGTGTTTATCCACTGGCAGGCGGAAAGCGACAAGAAGATTTACGACTACAATTATCAGGCGACGAAGGAAGCCCTTCAGCGTGCGCTGCAGAACAAGCCGACGATCGATGAAGTGCTGCAGCGGTACAAAGCCGCGCGGCACCCGTTCGCCAGCGGCGCTGAGGGCTGATCGTACAGTCCCGCTGACCCGCTTTTCTGCGAGGGGCGGCCCGCTGCCGGGGCGCCCCTCGTCTTTTACAGACGCTCGTCTCAGGAGAAGTAGTTTCGATGCGAAAGCTCTTGTTACAACTCGACAGCTCACGGCTGCCGAGCGTATTCGATCAGATCGTCGCCTACGATGCTGGAGCGGACATCGTGATGAGCTACGGCGGTGTGACCGAGAATGACGTCCGGGATTTGGTCCACGGCTGCATCTTCACCCGGGGACCCAAGGACCTGCACAATACCGCGATCTGGATCGGCGGCAGCAATATGTCCGCCGGCGAGCAGCTCCTCGCAATGGCGCAGGATGCGCTCTTCGCTCCATTTTCCGTGTCGCTGATGCTGGATTCCAACGGCTCCAACACGACGGCAGTAGCAGCGGTTGTGAAGATCGAGGAGGCACTCGGGGACCTGGACGGGAAGAAGGTCCTCATTCTGGCAGGGACCGGGCCCGTGGGGCAGCGGGCTGCGGGCCTCCTCGCAAAGGATGGCGCAGACGTCACCATTACCTCTCGCAAGCCGGAACAAGGCGATAAGGCACGCCAGTTCATCAGCGCCCGTTTCAACGTTCAGGTGAACGCCGTCACCTTCAATGATCCGTCCCAGCTTGCCGGGCTGCTCGAAGGCGTCGACGTCCTGCTCAATTCCGGACCTGCCGGAGTGCAGCTAGTTCCCAGGGATGCGTGGGAGGACGCCGATACACTGAGGGTGGCGGTGGATCTCAACGCCGTGCCGCCGCTCGGAATCGAGGGGATCGAGGTGGGCGATGCAGGCGAAACCCGGAACGGTGTTCTGGTCTACGGCGCCTTCGGCGTGGGAAACTTCAAGACCAAGCTGCACAAGGCATGCGTTGCGCGGCTCTTTACCCGCAATGACCTGGTGCTGGATGCCGAGACCATCGCTGAGATCGCGCGGGAGCTGATTCCCCGCAAAGACGGGAAGGCAAAGAAAGATCCGGTCGCACGAAAAGAGTTGGCAACCAGGAAGAAGTAACTGCCGATGACCCGTGTCGTTGGAATCGACCCGGGCACCGTCAGCATAGATGTCTGCGGACTAGTTGACGGCCGGCTCTACCTCGATCGGAGTTGGCCTACCGATGAGGCGCTGGCCGATCCCGCGGCGTTCGTGGATTTTCTCACAGCGCCGGGCCTTCCTGATCTCGTCGCCGGCCCTTCCGGATACGGTCTGCCATTGCAACAATCCGCTCAGGTCACCGAGAGCGATCTGCGGCTCGCCTTCCTGGCTCCGCCGGAGGAGTCCGGTGGAATCGGGGGCCTGCGCCGACTGGCGAGGCATCTCGGCAGATCCGCGCTGCCGGTAGTCTACACTCCCGGAGTCATTCATCTGGATACCGTGCCAGCTCACCGCAAGCTCAACCGGGTCGATCTGGGCACGGCAGACAAGCTATGCGCAGCAGTTCTGGGAATTCACGAGCAGCGAGCCCGTGAACGGTGCTCGCCCGAGGCGGTCTCGTTTATCCTGCTGGAGCTGGGCGGCGCTTTCACGGCCGGTGTTGCCGTCGAGCACGGACAGGTCACAGATGGCGTGGGAGGCACCAGCGGGCCCATTGGTTGGCGCGCCGCTGGAGCGCTTGATGGCGAGGTGGCGTATCTGGCGGGAGAAGTATCCAAGGCAGCGCTCTTTCAGGGAGGCGTTCACTCTTTCATCGACCAGCAGCCGAGTCAGGCGCCGGTTGCAATGGAAGCGTACTATGAGGGTGCGGTGAAGTCCGTACGACAGCTCCGCTGCTCTGCGCCTTCGGCAAAGGAGATTGTGCTTTCCGGGCGCCATGCAACAATGCAAGGATTGTTCGAGCGGCTGACCAGGGAGCTCTCGGACATCGGGCCGGTGCGCCGACTCAATGGGTTTGCCCGAACCGCGAAACACGGGGCCCAGGGAGCGGCACTCATGGCGGATGGCCTGGCCGGGGGAGAACACCAGGATGTCGTCAAACGGCTTCGGATTCGGGAAGCCCGGGGCACCGTTCTGGACCACCTGATGTTCATCTCACCTGACGCAGCCCGCCGTAAACTCGGAATTGCCGATCATGACTGATCGTCGGCGTGGCCATGTGCTGATTGCTGGCGTGACCACCCGTCCATTCGCGATCTCCGCTGCTCAGGCGGGGTATCGAGTGACCGCCATCGATGCGTTCGGAGACTGCGACCTTCGATCGGTGGCCGATGTCATCGTGGCGCGTTCCAGGTCGGGCGAGCGGTACGGTCCGGCCCAGGCCGCTGCGGCCGGAGCACAGGTCGCTGCCGAATGGGTGGCATACACCTCGAACTTCGAGAATTACCCTCGGGCGGTGGCCCGTCTATCGGAAGGGAGGAAGCTTTTTGGGAACCCACCCGATGTGCTCCGCCGGTCGCGAGATCCACTGGAGCTCATGCGGGTTCTTCGGCATCACAGCCTACCTTCGCCTGAGACTCGTATGCGGGCTCCCAGGGACGTCAGCCGAAACTGGCTGTTGAAACCACGCCGGTCGGGAGGCGGACACGGCATATCGATCTGGACTCCAGGCCGGTCGATCCCTCGAGGGATGTATCTCCAGCGCAGAATCGCAGGTCTCCCAGGCTCGATCTCCTTTGCGGCTGACGGCTCCACTGCTGTCGTGCTGGGTTTTTCCCGACAGCTGGTGGGAGAAGCCCGACTCGGCGCGCAGAGGTATCGCTACTGCGGCAGCCTAGTTGGTTCGTCAGGAACTCGCCTCTTTCCCCGGCAGGAGGAATTGTTCCAACGAGCTTCCGAGCTGGCCCAGCTGTTCACCAGTGAGTTTCGGCTGACCGGGCTCAATGGCATCGATTTCATCGCACGAAACGGGGTCCCCTACCCGACAGAGGTGAACCCCCGCTACTCGGCATCCATGGAGCTGATCGAGCGGGGAACGAGGACATCCATGTTCCACGTGCACGTTCAGGCGTGCTCCGGAGTCCTGCCAGCGGCAGTACAACCTCCGGGTGCGGTCCACGGTAAAGCGATTGTCTTTGCACGGCGGGACAGCATCGTCTCCGCGACTCGGCAGTGGGCGAGCTCCTGGATCGCCGATATTCCCAACCCCTGCGAACGGATCATCTCGGGCCGGCCCATCTGCACAGTGTTCGCCCAGGCTCGGAGTGCAATCTCTTGTCGGCGCTTGCTGCTCCGCCGGGCGGCAACCGTTTACCGGATGATCTCCCCTGCCCACCGGCGGGCCGCGTGAGCTCGGACCGGCAGGTCAAACACGTCACCTGCCTGGGCTGTGGCTGCGGGTGCGATGACGTCACTGTAACTATCCGCGATGGGCGCATCGCGGCCGCAGACCCAACCTGCCCACTGGGGGCAGCCTGGTTCGGCAGCGGAGAGGTTCCGCTCGAAGTTCTGCACCGAGGCGAGCCGACCAGCCTCGAGCGAGCAATCTCCGCTGCTGCCGCAGAACTGGTTGGCGCCCATGGCCGCTGTCTGGTATACCTCGGACTCGATCTCACATCCGAGGCGCAACGCGCGGGGCTCGCCATCGCGGATCTGCTCCGGGCGGTTGTGGACGTCTCTACCTCGGAGACTGCTGCAAACGGCGTTCTTACGGCTCAGCGTCGCGGACGGGCCGGTGCCACCTTGGGTGAGATCCGCAACCGGGCCGACACACTGCTGTTCTGGGGTGTGGATCCTGCCCAACGCTATCCCCGCTTCCTCGAGCGTTACGCCGTGCAGCCAACGGGGACACATGTCCCGGACGGCCGGCGGGGGAGAACGGTCATAGGTGTGAGTGTTGGAGCAGATCGCGCCGTGACCGAGGCCGATCTCCATATCGAGATTGCGCCAGAGCAGGAAATTGAGGCTTTGTCGCTCATGCGCCTGGCGGTGCTGGGGCGCGCCCTTCCGACCTCGTCACCCGTGCTCAATGTGGCGACGGAGCTCGCGAACCAACTCACTCGAGCTCGGTATGCTGTGGTGATCCATGATGCGGAGCCGACAGCCGAGCGCCGCAACCCGCTCCGGGCGGAGGCGTTGATCACCCTGACCCAGGCCCTCAACGGCCCAACCAGAGCCGCGCTGTGTAGCCTTCGCGCCGGACATAACAGCGTCGGCGCCGAATCAGTGCTGACCTGGCAAACCGGATTTCCGTTCGCTGTGGACTACAGTCGAGGGTTCCCCCGGTACACCCCGGGTGAACGAGGGCTCAATCGAATCACCGGTGGAGGTCTGCATGCGGCCTTGCTGGTGGGTTCAATGCCCAGGAGTGGCATCGCCTCTCTCGCTGATATGCGCACCGTGGTGATCGGTCCCAGGGCGAGTCAAAGCGCCTTCGATCCAATCGTGGCGATCGATACTGGAGTTGCAGGTGTTCACGAGAGCGGTACCGCCTATCGGATGGACGAGGTGCCCCTGAGGCTTCGACCGCCGCTGGAAGGGGCGCGGCCGGCGACACCGGTACTCATGACACTTCATGAGGTTGTCCGGCGGAAAACTGCGGAAACGCTCGGCATGAATCCGTGACTCAGCTCCGGATCGTGGGCGGCACTGTGTACGACCCCGTTCATCAAACAGACGGCGAGGTCCGCGATGTGTGTATTGAAGACGGGCGCGTCGTCGCGAGTCTGTCGGACGATGCACCAATCCTCGACGTGCACGGGATGGTCGTCATGCCCGGTGGGGTCGATATCCATTCGCACCTGGCCAGCTCCAGCTGCAACCACGCCCGCCGGCTCCTACCGGAGGAGCACGCGGCAGATCCATCGCCGGCGCCTCTCGTAACGGGTGGCCACAGCAGCCGCTCAGGTACAGGCGGAACCGTACCCAGCACCTTCACAACCGGCTACCGGTATGCCGGTCTGGGGTACACCACGGTATTCGACGCCGCAGTCGCGCCCATCATGGCTCGTCATAGCCACGCTGAGCTTGAAGACACTCCATGCCTGGACGGGGGGTTTTTCGTCCTCATGGGGAACGACGAATATCTGCTGCGGCAGATCGCTGCCGGCGAGCGCGAGCGCGCACGAGAGTACGCCGCATGGCTCCTCGGCGCCACCGGCGGTTACGCAATCAAGATCGTGAATCCAGCGGGTGTGGAGGCCTGGAAATCAGGTCAGCGAAACGTGAATGGAGTGGACGACGTGCTGGCGGGAGTCGGCGTGACCCCAAGGGCTGTTCTGGAAACGTTGACGGATGCCGGCAACCAGCTCCGTCTGCCTCACCCCGTGCATATCCACTGCAACAACCTCGGAATGCCCGGAAATGCGGAGGTCACGCTAGCCAGCATGCGGGCCGTTGAAGGCCGCCGTGCTCACTTCACCCACCTGCAGTTTCACAGCTACGGGGGTCCCGGTTGGAAATCCGCAGCAGCGCCAATTATGGAGTACGTGAACAATCATCGAGAAGTAAGTGTCGACGTAGGCCAGGTGATGTTCGGGCCTGCCACGACCATAACCGCAGACAGCCCAGTCGAGTACCTGCTGCGCAAGAGCAGCGGTCGCAAGTGGACCAATATCGATATCGAGCTGGAGACCGGTTGCGGCATCGTGCCGTTCTCCTACAAGGCCAAAGCAGCCGTTTCCGCCCTGCAGTGGGTTGTCGGGCTCGAGTTGTTCCTGCTGAGCGCAGACCCGTGGCGGGTGGTGCTGTCCACCGATCATCCGAACGGCGGCTCTTTTCTGGCTTATCCGGATTTGATTCAGCTCCTGATGGACCGCGACGTCAGGCAGGACCGGCTCAAGCAACTCAACCCTAAACTGCTGGCAGGCTCGGCGCTGGCGGACGGCATCGATCGGGAATACACCCTCAACGAGATCGCGATTATTACCCGTGCCGGTCCCGCCCGCCTGCTGGGCTTGACCAGGAAAGGACATCTCGGGCCTGGTGCCGACGCGGATGTAACGATCTACGCCAGAGACGCCGACGTTGCTCGGATGTTTGCCGCTCCACGTTATGTGATCAAAGCTGGGGATATCCTGGTTGAGGAGGGACAGCTTCGGCGGGCACCCCGCGGCCGGCGTTTGCGGCTACAGCCGGCCTACGATGACGCTGTCCTCCGGGATCTGCGGCGCTTCTTCGACACCTATTCGACCGTGGCATTCGAGAACTATCCTGTTGAAGGGATTCCTGATGAGCCGCTGCCACTCTGATGTCATCCTGGGTGACCCGTGAAGATCCGCGATGTTTTTATCGAGGACACTTTCGCCGAGGCGTTCACAATGCGGGTTGCCCGAATAGTCATAACAGCCGCGAGCATCCGCTGGGTGCGTGCGGCTGCGCTGAAGCTGACCGGGTTTGCTACATCCGTCATCGGGTGCAAGGTAGAGGCCGGCATCGAACGCGAGCTTGCTGCTGGGGAAACTCCGGATGGGCGGCCCGGCGTGAGCGTGCTGCTGATGACCATGAGCAAGGACGATCTTCCCAAGCGGCTGATCGAGCGCATCGGACAGACCGTCCTTACCTGTCCCACAACCGCATGCTATGACGGTCTTCCGGAGGCGCCCGATCGCGTTGGCGTCGGTTCCGCGCTGCGCTTCTTCGGAGACGGCTTCCAAAGCAGCAAGGTCATCGGCGGCCAGCGGTTCTGGAGAATTCCCGTGATGGAGGGCGAGTTCCTGGTCCAGGAGAGCTTCGGGATGCTCAAAGGTGTGGCGGGAGGCAACTTCCTCATTCTGGCCCGCAGCGGCGAGGCAGCGCTGGCAGCAGCCGAGTCGGCGGCCGACACCATGGCCTCAAAGGCCGGAGTGATCCTTCCCTTTCCCGGAGGGGTGGTGCGGAGCGGCAGCAAGGTAGGGTCCCGCCGCAGCAAGACAATGATCGCATCCACCAATGACGCATTTTGTCCCACCCTCCGTGGCCTGACCCAAAGCGCTCTCCCTGAGGATGTGAACTCAGTCCTCGAACTCGTCATCAACGGAGTTGATGCTGATTCCATCGCAGCCGCAATGAAGATGGGAATCGATGCTGCGTGCCAGGATGGTATCGTGGCGATCAGCGCTGGTAACTACGGCGGGAAGCTCGGCCCTCATCACTTCCATCTTCGAAAGATCATGAGTGCGCCAGGCAACTGAAGGCCTCAGGGCACGGCTACGCGCGCCGTTGAATCAGCGGGCAGACTTTTCCGAAGTGTTCGCTGAATCCTGGATCTCACTCTCCTCCGCGCTTCTGGCTGAACGGCCGGTCTATCTCGAGCGTGACGGTCGAGCGCCTCTTGGTGATCTCTTTGACATCAAGGGCGATCCTGACGCCCAGGTTCGCCTCCAGGGTGATCTCGAATCAGCTGATCGCCTTGGCGCAGGGCTGAGTGCGGGCAGGATCATAGTCGAAGGCAGTGTCGGTGCCGAAGCAGGGCTCGGCATGTCCGGTGGCGCTTTGGTTATCGAGGGAAATGCCGGACCTCGGGCCGGTGCCGCTCCGCTCGGTTATAAGCGAGGTATGAGCGGGGGCGAGCTGATCATCAGAGGCGCAGCAGGGCCGGAGGCCGGAGCAGCTATGCGACGAGGGGTGCTGGTAATCGGACGCGCGGCCGGCGAGCGGACCGGCCTGGGCATGATCGCCGGGAGCGTGATCGTGTTCGGATCGGCCGGCGAAAATACGGGCCTCTGGTCAAAACGCGGGTCCGTCGTCGCCCTGGGGCAAATCACGCCTCCGGCGACGTACGTGTACGCGTGCACCTATCACCCGGTTCACCTGCGTCTCTTATTTACTCGGCTCAGCCAGGAATATGGGATACGGGTGCCTCGCCGGCAGCTGACTGGCCTGTATCGCCGGTACAGCGGCGATCTGAGCGAGGTGGGAAAAGGAGAAATCCTGCAATGGACCGCGAACTGACTTCGCTCCGGATGAACGAAGCGGCGAATGAGATTGCCGACCGCATGGCCGATCAGGCGGATCTGCTTCGAGTTCGAGCGCACCGGCTGCCTGGAGGGGCTCGAGTCATCGATGCAGGGGTACAGGTCGATGGCGGCATTGCAGCAGGCCTCGCGCTGGCCGAGATCTGCATGGGCGGTCTCGGCACAATCGCCGCGGCACCGGTTCAGATCGCCACCCAGACTCACCCGGGTGTCATCGTGTGGACAGATCATCCTGCTGTGTCCTGCATGGCCTCACAGTATGCCGGATGGGCCGTCTCGGTCGGAAAGTTCTTCGCAATGGGATCGGGGCCGCTGAGAGCCCATGCGCGGGTCGAGCGTGAGCTGTTCGAGAAGCTGGAGTATGCAGAGCGGGCTGATGAAGGCGTCCTGGTGCTGGAAGGCCGAGCCTTACCCTCCGATGAGGTGGCCGAGTGGGTCGCCAGAAAGGCCAACCTGCAACCCGGCCAGCTCACCTTTGTCGTGGCGCCGACGGCCAGCCTTGCGGGCGGAGTACAGATTTCGGCTCGAATCGTGGAGACCGGCCTCCACAAAATGGAAACGCTGGGCTTCGACGTTCGGCGGGTAGTGAGCGCGCTGGGAACGGCGCCGCTTCCCCCGGTGGCCAAGAACGACCTCCGGGCCATCGGCCGCACCAACGACTGCATCCTGTACGGCGGCCAGGCGCGCTTCACGATCCGGGCCGGTGATGACGAGCTCAGAAAACTGGCCGACCACTTACCTGCGTCGGCCTCCCGGGACTACGGAACACCTTTCTACGAGATCTTTCAGCGGTACGAAGGCGATTTCTACAAGATCGATCCTTTGCTGTTCAGCCCGGCCGAGGTCTGGCTCACCAGCACAGAGACTGGCCGGACGTTCCACGCGGGCCGCCTCAACCCCGAGGTTCTGGAATCGTCGCTCTACAACGTTTAGTCAGGAGCATGCCATGCCCCGTCACTCCAGGTGCAGGTGGTTGTGCTTTCCCGTTCTGACAATCGCCGCGGCGTGCAGCCCCGATGAACGAGCGGCAGGGAGGTCCGGGACCGGACGGTCCGCAGCGGACACGACTACGGCCGCTGCTCCGGCCGACACCGCACCCGCGCTTCTGACGGTGCTCTACCATCAGCCGAAGGACACCGCCGAGTTCGAGCGCTACTATCGAACTACCCATCTGCCCCTGGTCGTAGCCAACCAGAAGGAGATTGGGTTCACCCGGGCCGACCTGACCAAGTTCATCAGGACGGTCGACGGCA
>DATADG010000227.1:0-8113 GCA_036258655.1 Gemmatimonadales bacterium
GTGGGTAGGAACAGGAGCAACAAAGCGGGCACGAGAAAATGGGAAAAACCCGGCAGACGAGACAAACCCATGGACGCTACATCCTTTCCAGGACGGGGCAGTACAGCTGATCTGGGGGGACGGCGGATAGCTTATCGCGCCATGCCCGGCGTCGCAAGGATTTCAGAGGTCCTGAAAACGAACTGCCCGGGAGCTTTTCTGTCCCGGGCAGCGCTTCCTACCTCCAATCACCTTCATTTTCTCGTCTCATGGTCCTCTCGCGCGACTCTTCCTCGTCGCGGTTGAGGGTCTCCTTCACGCCCTCGACGACCTGGGCAGTCGTGCTCTTGAGGGTCTCCCAGGCGCGGTCACCGACCTGGCGCACCGTCTCGATCCCCCCGCGTGCAGCCTGCAATCCTCTTTCAGCTTGACGCTTCAAGCTCGTTCTGCCTGTGGTCTTCTTTGCCCTGCTGCCACCCGATTTGCCGGCACGCCTCGAGGCTGACTTCCGGGCTGCCGACTTCCTGGCGGTGCCGCGCTTGGCGCTGCTGCCCTTGCCGCTGGCGCGCTTGGCGGAGCCGCTGCGTTTTTTCCGGGCAGTTCGCTTGGCTGACTTCCTGGTGCCGGCCATGGTGTCCTCGGTCTGATGGTGAGCGCAAGCTGTGAATTGATCCAATCCAGCAATCCAAAATCTTCTGGTTGCCTGCCGGTCAGCCGTATCGCAGATCACCCAGGGGGGAAGTTTGTGAAACGTGTCACAGACACGTTACTGATTGAGGTGGGAGCTTACGATCCAACCCCAGTCACTTCAGCCCGGCGGGCTCAGGAGCAGAGATGACGGACAGCGGGGCAACGCACCGGGTGATTGGATCGGGGATCCTGGCGCGGATATCTGGGCGGATTCGCTCCCGGGAGGACTGGGCTCAGATCGGAGTCCACGTCCGCGGTCCGCTGCTCACCCTGGCATTGGCCATCGTTTTCAACGAGTTGGTTCAGCACGGCGTCCCCTTCGCCCATCCGTTCCCCTTCCTCCTCGTAAGCGTCGTCTATTCCGGCTACAGCGGTGGACTTCGGGCCGGGCTGATCAGTGGTCTCCTGACGCTGCTGTATGCGATTCACTTCCTCTCGGAACCCGGTTCCATCCTGCGGTACTCGCCGGCCAATGCATATACCCTGTTGGGACTTGCTGGTGCGGTCCCCCTGACGGTGTTGCTGGTCGTCAGGCTGAGGGATGCAGCCGAACGCGCGAAACGTATCGAGCTCTCGCGGGCCGAGGCCGAGCGCCTGGAACGTCGGTTGGCGTTCTTGGCCGAAGCCAATACAATCTTGGCTGCCTCGATCGACTACGAAGTCACCCTCCGCAATCTGGCTCGTCTGATTGTGCCAACACTGGCTGATTGGTGTGCCATACACGTGGCCAGCGAGCAGGGAACCCTCCAGTTCGTGGCAGGCGCCCACCGGGATCCTACCAAGGACCTATTGGTAAGGGCGCTGTGCGAGTACGACTCGCGGCGGCCGCCGTTCGGCCCCGCGGAGCAACGTGGTGAGTACGGCCGGGTGGCCGAGCAGATTCTCAAAAGAAACGCCCAGGATGCCGAGCAGCTGAAGCTCTTCAGGGCGCTCGTACCGGAATGGTATATGCGGGTTCCCCTTCAGGCGTTGGGTCAGGCGATCGGCACCATCACACTCGTGGTGGGCCCCGAGTCCGGCCGCGAATTCGGCAGCGATGACCTCGCCTTCGCCGAGGAGCTGGCCAGTCGGGCAGCGCTGTCGGTGAGTAACGCCAGGTTACATCGGGTAGCTCGCGAAGCCAATGAACGTTACGGCATGCTGTTCGGGAGCAATCCGCAGCCGATGTGGGTTTTCGACGTGGACACGCTGGCGTTCCTGGACGTGAACGAAGCAGCGATCCGGCATTACGGCTACAGCCGTGACGAGTTCCTCCGCATGACCATCATGGATATCCTCGCCCCCGAGGACACCCCGGGATTGCACCACGGTCTGGAGCGGACTGCCACCTCTCGCGGAGATGTTGCCCTGATTCAGCACCAGCGAAAGGACGGCACCGTCATCGACATGGAGCTGGTGTCTCACGAGATGGAGCTGGACGGCCGCCGGGCCCGATTGGTGCTGGCGACGGACATCACCGAGCGCACCAGGACGCTGGCGGCGCTGCATCAGAGCGAGGAACAGCTTCGCCAGGCGCAGCGGATGGACGCCGCGGGGCGGCTGGCAGGGGGAGTGGCCCACGACTTCAACAATCTGCTTACAACCGTTCGTGGATTCAGCGACTTGCTGCTGCGAGACCTTCCCGAAGGTGACCGCCGGCGGAAGGATGTGGAACAGATCCGAAAAGCTGCCGATCGGGGCGCGATCCTAACGCGACAGCTTCTCAGCTTCGGACGGCAGCAAGCGCTGGAGCCGCGCGCCGTCGATCTCAACAGTGTGGTCACCAGCATGCAGGGACTGATCCAGCGACTGATCGGCGCCGACATCAGGCTGGTGACCGAACTGCGACCGGGTTTGGGCGAGGTACTGATGGATCCGGCTCAGCTGGAGCAGATACTGGTGAACCTGGTCCTGAACGCCCGGGACTCCATGCTCTCGGGCGGTACCCTCACAATTGAGACAGGGGAGCGTCAAATCAGCGGCGCGAGTCGAGGCAGGTCGGTCCGGCCCGGCAGGTACTTGGTGCTGGCCGTCAGCGACACCGGCAGCGCCGAGGAGAGTGAAGGAACCCCACTATTTGAGCCCTGGTATACCGGCCAGCCTCCAGGGAGTCGCGCCAGTCTCGGACTGTCCATCGTCTATGGTATTGTGAAGCAGAATGGCGGCGTGGTACGCGTGTCCAGCGAGCCGGGACTGGGCACCACCGTCAAGGTTTTTCTGCCTCGAGTGGAAGCCCCAGAGCAAGAGTCTTCCGGACTGCCGGAGTTACTCCGCGGGGACGAGACCATCCTGCTGGTGGAGGACGAAGATGGGGTCCGCGAGCTAATGTGGAAGATTCTGACCGACCACGGCCACACCGTTCTCGAGGCCCGCCATGGGCGGGATGCGCTGACCGTGGCTGCAGATCACCACCATCCGATCCACCTCCTTCTTACCGACGTGGTCATGCCCGAGATGGGTGCCGGGGAATTGACCGAGCAGCTTCTGGCCGAGCGCCCCGATATGAAGGTTCTCTTCGTATCAGGCTACACCAATGACGAGGTTGTGCGCCGAGGGATCAGCAGGAACGACGCGGCATTTATCCAGAAGCCGTTCACGGCAGAGGAGTTGATGCGGAAGGTCAGGGAGGTGCTGGAGCAGGACGGGAAAGGCGTGAAGGCGCGGTAAGGAAGGGCTCTCCCACCGCTATCTCACCCGCGCCTGCAACGACCTCAGCACCTCCGGGCTCGGCTCACCACGCAGGTACAGCATCACGTCACCAATTGCCCAACGCAGGCTGCCGGACGGACTGGTAGGAGCCTGTCCGGACTCCATGCGCTGCTGGTCCAGCAGAATCAATCGCCCGCGGCTGTCGACATAGACAACCCGCACCACCGGCCGGTTCGAGCTGGTGCCTGGAATCAGCTGGGTTCGAGTCAGGCCGATGAACTCCGGTGTCATCCCCTCGATAACGTGTACCGGGCCGCCGAGGTGTTTGACCGCTTCGTCCAAGCCGATCCGCAGGTAAATCTGGGCCCGCTGTTCCAGTGTAGGAGGCCTGGGCGCCGGTACTGGCTCTGCCTCTACTTCGGGCCGCGTGGGTGGAGGCAACGCAGCGGTGGCAGCGTTGGCGCGCTGCCGCCGGCGCTCGCGGTCGAGCTCCTCCAGCGCGGCCGCGGCGGCGCGTCGGGTGGCGAGATCCTGCTCTTCGGCCCTCATGCGCTCCAGCTCCAACTCTCTGGCTCGCTCTGCCGCGGAATCTGCGGCTCGTTGCGCGGCTGTCGAGTCTGCGCTGGCGGCGGATGCAACCGTGTCCGCCGTAGCCTGGTCCATGGCCAGCGCCTCGGGTTCGTCAGGGGCAGTATCCTCCGCCGCGGCCGGTTGGGTGTCCGCCCTCCGGTCCTGGCTCCGGATCGCGAATCCTTCAGCCGCCGGCGCCGGGCGGGACACCCTGGGAGTCGGCGAGCGGGTCTCGGGGCGGGCAGCTCGGCTGGCGCCGGTGGCGACCTTTGCCGGTTCAGGCCTCCTGCTTTCCTCGGCGCTCACCACTGCGGGCGGTACTGCCGGTGATGCGGACGTGAGATCTCGCTCCGGGAGCACGGGGTGCCGAGGACCCAGTGCGTCTCCCACCATTCTGCCGCCGACTACGACCACTGCAATGGCAGCCGCCCACTTCAGACCACGGAGCCAGCGGCGACGCCAGGCGTTCGGGTCAACCGGATCGGGCACCAGTAGCACGGGAGGCTCATCCCACGCGGGCTCCCGATCAGACCGGAAGGGAGGCGGCGGTGGCGCCGGTGGAGGCTCCGCGACTCCGCGGGCTTTGGCTGGTACCTCCATGGTGCCGACCAGGCGATCCGCCTCTGCGAGAACCTGCTTCACCTCTTGAAGCCGGGAGCCACACGCCACGCACGTGCCCAGGTGTCTTTGGACCTCGCTCACCTCCGCCAGGTCCAGCTCACCATCGAGCAGGGCGTGCAGTGTCCCTTCATCAAGATGCGACATGCTTTCCCCGTTCTTCCGAGCGATACGCTTCTACCAACCGACGGCGGGCACGAGCCAGGGTGGTCCCTACTGCTCCTTTGGAGAGTCCCAACGTGACCGCGATCTCCTGGTAGTTGAAGCCCTCTGCTTTGAGCAGCAGCGCCTCGCGATCGCGGTCGTTGAGCATCGCCAGAGCCGAACGCACTGCCGCGCTCCGCTCATTCCGATCGAATTCCTCATCCGGCCCCGTGGCTGGAGGCGGGTCGGCACGGAGCAACTCGAGGCGCCGTCCCTGGCGTACGTTCTTGCGCCCATCTTCCCGAACCAAGTTCAGGGCGACTGCGAAGAGCCAGGGCCGGGGATTGTTCGGCGGGGCGGCGACCGCGCGGGCAAAGGTCTCCTGCGCCAGATCTTCGGCCCGATCGCGGTCGCCCGTGCGCCGATACAGCATCCGCACGAGAGAGTCGTAGTACTGTTCGAAGAGCTGGGTCAGATCGGCCGTCATCTCTCCCGGAAGTTGCAGAACACCCATGCCGGCAACACCAAACAAGGCGGCACTGGCAACAGTCGTACCATCCTCCAAATATGCGCTGCTGCTCACTGTTACAGCAGTGATGGCGATCCTATTGGCCTGATCCGGACCGCTCCAGACCTCGGCGACTGCCTTGTCGATCCCCCGGGGAGTGGGCATGCCCGCAGGCTCCAGGGGCGGGCGGCGAACTCAACGGCATGCGGGAAAACCACTTGGCGGTCGCCTCTGGAGCCTGGTGCCGGATTTGAGACCGATCAGTCCTGGCGTCCCTCGGTGTCCACCAACCTCGGCCTAGACTGGCCGGCGCCGGATCGGGTTCGCCTTACTGTCTCTGCACCAGCCCCTCTGATCAACTCGGTGGTGACAGCGTACCGGAAATGGTCGCGCAGAGAGGACACCCTGCGTCTCCCTGACGGCAGGGGAGATGCTCAGGGAGCGGAGAGTTGCACGTTAGGCCGGCGTAACCCTGACGACTTGGCGCAGGATCTCCACGAGATCCTCGGCCAGGAAGGGCTTCTGAAGAAAGGCGATGAACCCTGGTCCGCTGCCGATAAACTGGGAGGCAACTGTCTGCTCGGTATAGCCGCTCATCATGATGACCGGGAGGTCGGGACACCGTTGGCGCAACCGGCGGAAGGTCTCCTGTCCTCCCATGCGAGGCATTGAGATATCGAGCAGAACCGCCGTGACCATTTCTCCCACCCGTTCGATAATCTCCAGAGCGTCTCGCCCGTCGACTGCGGCTATCGTGGTGAAGCCGAAATCTTGGAGCATCCGCTCGGCGACTTCCCGAACTCCTTCCTCGTCGTCCACCACGAGAACAGTCCCGCTGCCTCGCCAATCACTGCGGATGGGTGCGAGGTTCTCTGGCGCGGGGACCGTGCCCTCGACCGCCGGAAACAGCACTCTGAACCTGGTCCCCTGGCCGGGTTCAGTGTGAATCCGGATCAATCCTTTGTGACTTCGCACAATTCCCATTACCGCTGCGAGCCCGAGGCCGCGTCCGGCGAACTTCGTGGAGAAGAAGGGGTCGAATATGCGTTGCAGGGTGTCCGGCATCATGCCCGCGCCGGTGTCGCTCACCTCCAGAAAGACGAAAGGGTCCTCGCCGGCCGCTTCCGTTTCGTCGGCCTGGACCGGCACACCGAATCGCGGATCATGGAGCTCATCACGGCGGATGACGCCGGTTCGTAGCGTAATGCTTCCTCCCTCGTCACCGAGCGCGTCGGAGGCGTTGGTAATGAGGTTCATCACGATCTGCCGGATCTGGGTCGCGTCCGCGTTCACCGGCGGGAGGTTCGACGCCAGCTCCCACACCAGGGAAGCCTGCTTGCTGATAGCGGTCCGAAGCAGCGTCGCCATCTCCCGCACTTCGCTGGATAGGTCGAGGTGGCGGACTACGAACGCCCCTTTCCCGGAGTAGGCCAGCATCTGCCGGGTGAGATCGGCCGCGCGAATGGTGGCCCTCACGACCTCCTCCAGCGCTTCGCGCGCGGGCGACCGCTTGGGGAGCCGGCTCAGGGCGATGTCAGCGTTGCCCAGCACGACGTGCAGCAGATTGTTGAAGTCATGCGCGATACCCCCGGCCAGCACTCCGATACTCTCCAGCTTCTGGACGTGTCGGGACTGGGCTTCGCTCGCCTCGGCGGCACGGCGAGCAGCCTGCTCCCGCAGCAGCAAATCCTCGGAGAGCTGCTGGACTGCCTGGAGATCGGCGGTGCGTTCTGCGACCCGAGCCTCCAACTCGGCATTCAGCGTACGAATTTGACGCGCCAAGCGCTCCTGTTCGGTCACGTTCCGAATGAGCCAGCGGAACCCCAGTGGCCCACCATGCTCGTTGCGCCTCACCGAATACGTCAGCTCGGCGTACAGACGCACGCCGTCTCGGGTTAGCAGCCGGAAGGGAACGGTCGTCACACCCTCGGTGTCCTGCGCCTTGTTCAGGAGCGCTCGAAAGTGTGGTCGGTCGTCACTGGCGATGTACGCCGCTAACGCCTTTCCGGTCAGGGGCGTGCTGATGCCGAACAGGCGGGATGCGGAATGGTTTGCCTCTTCGATGATGCCGTTGAGATTGGTAGTCAAATACGCGTCGGGAGCGAGCTCGAACAGTTCCTGGTACTTCCGGCGTGCTGTCTCGGCCTGCAGGTGCGCGACTACCAGCTGCTGGTGTTGGGCGCGAAGCTCCTCATGGGTCGTTCGAAGTCCGTCCAGAGTGGCGCGCAGACCTTCCAGAGTTTCTTCTGGCTCAGCCGGAGCGCGATCGGATAGGTCGTCTGTACGCGGAGGTGTGATGCTCAGCTGTCGCTCGTATCGTTCCTGCTTCATCCTTATGAATCACCAGGAGAGGTCGGTTGTGGATCGCAGTCGTGCGAGTGTCTGGTGAGGTCGGAAAGGAGACTTATTAATCCCACGTGGCGTCCCTCGAACGGGCGAGAGATTCCCGCAGCTGCTGCATCGTAATCAGCTGTTCGGCGGCAGCCTTCAGTGCATGGTCCAGCGCAATGCGGAGATCCGCTGCGGCCTGCCGAGCATCTTCAGCCGACTGACGCGCCTGTTCACTGGCCAGCCGAAGATCCTCCTGGATACGGCGAAGATCCTCCGCTACCATGCAAGCCTCCCTGTCTCCTGCCCGGCGGAGCTGTTTCTCTGGTTCGTGTACTAGCTCGCCCCTTTCCCGCGCACCCGCATCAGACATTGCTATCTCCGTCCAACTTTCAACGTACCTGAAATCGCGTCTGAAGCAAACCATTTTCCGCTTGCCGGACGTAACCAGTGTCACTGTCCAGCGTGGCTGTGGATATAAGCTTCAGCTGCAATGTGGGCTCTCACGATGCGGTCGTGAATGGCCTGCCTGTCCCCATCTGCATAGGGCGGGAACTGCGGGCCGTAGTGGAGCGGTAACTACATGATTATTTTCCAGTTAGCCGAAACGTCACCGGTCCCACGTTGCCGGTGGCAGTTCTTTTCTCT
>DATADG010000228.1:0-15534 GCA_036258655.1 Gemmatimonadales bacterium
GACGGAAGATATTCACGATGTCGATAGGGCCAGCCGCGGCGGCGCTGCGCAGATCTGGATGCACGCGCTCACCGAGAGTTACTCCTCCGGCCGGATTTACGGGGACGATGGTGTAACCGACCCGCTGCAGGTAGGCAGCTACCCCATGACTGGGCCGGTGCGGTTTGCGGCTCAATCCTACGACCGCAATACGACGTGCATTCAGCACCAGTTCCGCCAACCCGGACGAAGGGGGTGCCACCTCAGACGGACCCGTGATGCTGAGGTTGCCCGCTCACCGCCCGGCCAACGAGGATCATGCCACTCCGGCGGGCAATCTCCACCGCGAGCGTCGACGGCACCGAGGGAGTGGCTACGTACGCCAACCCGGCGCGCGCGGCCTTGAACGCAAGCTCCGCAGAGATGCGACCGGTGACCAGGAGACCTAATCCCGCAATCGGTTGACGGGCGAGCAGCGCCATGCCAAGAGTCTTGTCGACCGCGTTATGCCGTCCAATGTCCTCCGCATGAGCAATCAGCGAGGGTGAGACTACATCAACCAGGGCGGCTGCGTGTATCCCGCCGGTGTCCTTGTACCGCTCGCCCTGCGCGAACAGCGACTTGAACAGTCCGCGTAACTGCTCGACTCCCGGCACGGTGCCCCTCGGCGGCCGGCTCTCTACGGTGACAGGATCGGCGAGAAAAGTGGAAACAGCGCCGCAGCCGGATGCCAACACAGGCCGGCGCCTTTCCGCCTCGACAGCGGCGACCCGTTCCTCCGGCACCTCTGCCCAAAACCCGAGATCCGTAGCGCAGGGACGAAGATGGACCTCGTCGATATTATCGATGTATCCCTCGCCATGGAGCCAGCCGATTGCCAGCTCCTCGAGGAGATCGGGAGTGCACATCCAGGTCACCATCGGCCGTCCGTTGACCTGGAGCCAGACCGGCACCTCCTCCACGGCAGCAGAAGATGACATTCTGCCCCCGCGCTTGGATGGATGGATCACCTCAGGAGATTCCGGTGCAGTCGGCATACAGCGTGGGGTCCTCCATGACACGCACTCGCTCCAGCACCACTCCTGCCGGCAGACGTGCGGCTATATAAGGAAAAAGATAGGCCGCGATGGCCTCGCACGTCGGCAGCATTCGGCCGTATGCGAAGGAGGCAAGATCCTCATTCAGGTGCTTTCCCGCGAGCGGCGTCAATACCTCCTCGGTGAGAATCCGGTCGAGCAGAGCGAGGTCCAGTATCATCCCGGTCTCGTTCAGTGGTCCGCCGACAGTCACCGCGCACTGGTAGTCGTGCCCATGGCCGGGCGGATCAGCCAGTGGGCCGAACACGTCGCGGTTCCGAGACTCACTCCACTCAGGCCGGTGGTAACGATGCACCGCATGGAAGGTGACGGTGCGCGTCAAGGACGCGTGCATCTACGGAGAAAACGAGTAGCCCACTCCTGCCTGCAGCCATGAGCTGGCGGTCCACTCGCTGAGGTTCTCACCGGGAGGAATCACGGCGTTGGGGTTCTCCTGAGTTCCTGGTTCTTCCACCGGCTCCTGTTGAAATGTGGTGGGATAATTCAACTTCCAGAAGGTGGCACGGGCTTCCGCGCGAAGGTGCAGGCGATCGCTGAAGAAGACGCGGACTCCGGCGTGTGGCACGAGATAGAGTTTGTTTCCGAACTCGTATTGGCTGGTGTCCGCCGGGGTGCCACTTGCAAAGGCGATTCCTGCTCCAGCGCCGATATACGGCGCAATCCGATTCCACGTCTTTCCACCAGTAACGTTCAGCTGCAGATCCACCTCGGCGAAGGTGACCGATTGATTGACCGGCCCCGTCCGACGGTTTGCCAAACGAACGAAGGGATTGACGATGAACCGTTCCAGACTCCCATGGGCGATCCCCAGGCCAATCTGAAGAGCATGCGCCGTTCGGATGTCGTAGCGAGCTCCAAACAGAGGTCCACTGTGAGGGCCGATGCCGAATTCCCCTCCATCCCCGGAGAAATACCCAGCGGTTGGTGTGACGGTGTGGCCTTTCCGAATGTCTCGATAAGGCGATGACTCGGGCGGATGGCCGACTTGGGCCGCAGCAGTTACTCCCCCGAGCATCCACAAGAGCAGCAGCCATGCTGCTGAGGTAGCCGTTTGCGCGACTGTCAATCGCATTGCCGCAGGTCTCGCCCGGTCATCTCTGCCGGCGACTCCAGGCCCAGCACTCCCAGGACCGTCGGCGCAACATCCCGGAGCGATCCTCCGCTCCGGAGAGAAATCGCGCCGCTGCCTACCGCTACGAGCGGTACCGGGTTCGTCGTATGGGCGGTATGGACGCCGCCGGTAGTGGGATCGATCATCATCTCGCAGTTGCCATGATCGGCAGTGACAAGGACGCTAGCGCCGGCATTTTCCGCACTCGCGAGCACGCGACCCAGGCAGGCGTCCACTGTCTCAACCGCACGAATGACAGCTGGCAGCACACCCGTGTGTCCCACCATGTCCGCGTTGGCATAGTTGCAGAGGATGAAATCGTGGGCCCGACTTTCGATTGTGTGGCAGAGGGCGTCGGTGATGCCGACGGCGCTCATCTCCGGTGCGAGATCATACGTGGCGACCTTCTGGGAAGGAATGAGGCAGCGCTCCTCTCCAGGATAAGGTGGCTCATACCCTCCATTGAAGAAATACGTCACATGGGGGTACTTCTCTGTCTCGGCCGTCCGAAACTGAGTGCGGTTATTGTCCGCGAGCACCTGCGCCAGAATCCGTGCGAGGCTGAATGGCGGGAACGCCTGGGGCAGGGGAAACCTCTGGTCATACTGCGTCATGGTGACGCAGGAAAGCCGAGGGCGCTCCCTCACGGGAAACCCTTGAAAGCCGTCGAGAGCCAGCGCGGCCACGATCTGCCGCATGCGATCGCTGCGATAGTTGAAGAACAGCACTCCATCCCCGTCCTTCATGGTGGCGACGGGTATCCCATTGCGTACATGCACACGGGGCGTGATGAACTCATCGGTTTCACCCCTCTGGTAGGCAGCTTGGATAGCCAGGACGGGATGCTCCACCGGAGTGCCGATGCCGTGCACCATGGCGTCATAGGCCAGTCTCGTACGCTCCCACCGGCGGTCGCGATCCATTCCGTAGTAGCGGCCCGTGAGCGTCGCGATATCCACTTTGCTCCCCGCGATCCGCCGCATGTCCACCAGCAAAGTACGAACAACCTCGGCCCCGAGAGTGGGAGCCGAGTCACGTCCATCGAGGAAGCCGTGAATGGCAATAGCCTGGACCCGGTGACGCACGCCCAGTTCGACGCAGGCAAGCAGATGCCGATCGAGTGCGTGCACCCCACCCGGACCGAGCAGGCCGACGAGGTGCAACGTTCCGCCGTTCTGGCGGAGCTCGGCGCAGAGCCGCACTAACGGCTCGACCTCGTAAAAGGAATTGTCTTGAATGCTCTGAGAGATGCGGACCAGATCCTGGGGCACGACCCGACCTGCGCCGAGGTTCAGATGGCCTACTTCGCTGTTGCCCATCTGGCCTTGCGGAAGACCGACCGCCAGACCGCTGGCCTCGAGGAGGGTGCTCGGGAAGGACCGCCAGAGCCGTTGCCAATTAGGGGTGTTGGCGAGCTGGATCGCATTCCCCTCGCGCTCCGGCCGGTAGCCCCATCCGTCCAACACCACCAGGACGAGCCGTGGAGCGCTTCCGTTTGACATGGCTCTCCGCGTGTTCTACAATGCGCCACTGTGATTTACGCGCCGCAATCTAGTTCCGGCCTGCGTTGGCTACCAGCCTGCGTACTGGCCGTTCCCCTCGTGCTGGCACAACCAGTCCAGGCTCAGGACCAGAGCGAAATCTCCACGGAAACACGCCTGCGAAAGGACCCCGACGGGATTCCTCTGGTCTCCCTTCCGGCCGGTGCCGAAGTGGAGGCCCGCTCGGCGAAAGGTGACTGGCACGAAGTCGTAGTCGAGGGTTGGATCTTCACCAGCTCGACATCACCCACCGAGCGTGATGGGTTCGATCTCGTAGTCAGCGAGCAGGATGGTGAGAACTTGAGAGAATCACCAAATGGCGAGGTGGTAGGCAGGGTTCGATCAGGCACCCTCCTCCGGAAACTGGAAACGCGAGGTGGCTGGACACGCGTCAGTAGAGCTGGGTGGGTACCCAGGGCTGTGGTCGAGACGCCCATGCCGGCCGACACCCCGGCGGTAGCACAACAGGCTGCAGCTCCCGCCGTGACTGTCACTCCGACAACAGCAAAGATGGCCACTGCGCTGGAACGTGGGTCAGTAGTGCGGGAAACGGCGATTTTCGCCACCCCACAGGGGGGGCAGTATGGATTGCTCCATAGCGGCGTGCCGGCAAAGATCTTGGGCCGCTCGGGGGAGTGGGTTCGGGTCGGGGTCGAGGGCTGGATCAGAGACAGCGAACTGGAGGAAGCTTCGGGTGGCATACTCACCGGCATCACCGCTGCAGAAGTCCGAGCCGAGCCGGCGAGATATGTAGGCAAAACGGTTGAATGGAAGGTCCAGCTGATCGCGGTTCAGACCGCCGACGAGCTCAGAACCGAGATGCCCAGGGGGCAAAAATATCTGCTGGCCAGAGGTCCCCTACCCGAGCCCGGCTTCGTCTACATCATGGTAAGCGATAACCAGGCGGCCGAGTTTCGCACGCTACCCGCGTTGCAGGAGCTCACTCTGCGGGTGACCATAAAGGCGCCCAGGACAAAGTTCCTGACTACTCCGGTGGTGGAGCTGGTATCGCGGGCGGGGGAGTAGGCCAGGGTACGTAGCCGGTCAGCTTCGTTGCTGCCACATTCAATAGCATTCCGACAGCCCGTAGCCCAGAGCCACTATGAACGATCTCCTCAAGCAGCGTATTACTCGGATGCTGGAGAGCCTGGATGACGAGAAGGCTTACCAGGTGCTCGACTATGCGGAGTTTTTGACCAGCAAGTATGGGCAACGCTCTCAGCCCGAAGGGATCTTTGCCAAGATCACCGCGACAGTAGAAAACACGATGCGTGCCGGCAAGCTGCCGATCCAGGCCATCAGCGGTACGATGGGGCTGATGGATAGTGCGGCCAAGGTAATGAAGGGCCTGGCTGCCGCAGGTCAGGCGGTGGTGGAAGAGGCCGTCAAAGCGGCGGAAGGCGAGCGCCGCCCGGAACTCGAGGAGAAACGCGACATTACTCCCCAATCCTCCTGACCCCAGGAGCCCTCGCATGGCCGCACCCGCCCACGCTCCTCCGGTAACGACACCGCCGTCCGAGTTCATCCGCGGGATCGGTCCGCTTGCGGCTATTTCCCTGGTGGTCGGTTCCATGATCGGCTCAGGGATTTTTATCGTCTCTGCCGATATTTCGCGCCAGGTATCGCCGTGGGGCCCAGGTGCGTTCCTGCTGGTATGGGTGATAACCGGGTTGATGACAGTTGCCGGCGCGCTGGCCTACGCGGAACTAGCCGCAATGATGCCGCGTGCTGGTGGGCAGTACGTTTTCCTTCGGGAGGGACTCTCACCTGCGGCCGGGTTCCTGTATGGGTGGACTCTATTCACCGTCATCCAGACTGGAACGATAGCGGCCGTGGCTGTGGCATTCGGTCGCTTCCTCAGCGTGCTGGTGCCCAGCATCAGTCCGGAGGTCTTTCTTCCTCTGGGGCAGCTGCACCTTCCCGGTGCCGCGGACGCTATCCAGTTAGGGCTGTCCCACCAGCGCATTGTCGCGATGCTCATGATCGCCTTGCTCACGGTTCTGAATATCCGCGGGGTCACACTCGGTGCGGCGATTCAGACCGTTTTCAGCGTAGCCAAGATCGGTGCCCTCGCCGTGCTGGTCCTCCTGGGGCTCACGGTCTTTCGGCAGCCGGATATTGCTGCCGCGAACTTTTCCAACTTCTGGGGAACCGCTGATTGGACGTTGGCCGTGGTACCGGTGATCGGCGCGGCCATGGTCGGCTCACTATTCTCGTCCGACGCGTGGAACAACGTGACCTTTGCCGCCGCCGAGGTGCGCGAACCCACCAAGAATTTGCCCATGGCCCTGGCCCTCGGCACCGGTCTGGTGAGTCTGCTGTACATCCTGTCGAACGTAGCGTACCTCAACCTGCTCCCCTTCTACGGCGATCCCCAGGGGAACGATGTTTTGGCCCGGGGACTCCAGTACGCCGCCCAGGACCGCGTGGGTACCGCCGCCATCGAAGTGGCGCTGGGGGCGGGCGCTGCCGCCATCATGGCCATCGCGATTCTCCTTTCTACCTTTGGGTGCAACAACGGTCTGATCCTTTCTGGCCCGCGGGTGTACTATGCGATGGCACGGGACCGGTTGTTCTTCGAGCGAGCGGGTCGACTTCACCCGGATTACCGCACGCCGGTCTTCGGCTTGATCGCGCAGGCGGTATGGGCCATGGTGCTGTGCATCAGCGGCACCTATGGGCAACTGCTCGACTACGTGATCTTTGCGGCACTGGTCTTCTATTTCCTTACTACCCTGGCGCTGTTTCGTCTTCGTCGTCTTCGTCCAGATCTGCCCCGGCCGGTCAAGGCGTTCGGCTACCCCTTCGTTCCCGCATTGTACATGGCCGCGGTCGCCGGCATCATGATCGTGCTCCTCATCTACCGGCCCCTGTATACCTGGCCTGGCCTGCTGATCGTGGCTCTCGGAGTTCCGATCTATGCCATCTGGCGCCGAGCCGGCTGACTCGGGAAGATCCTGGATCGCATCGACCTAAACCCCTTCGTAGACTCCAGACGTGCACATGGACGTTCGTTATGGCTGATTCTTCTTCTCGTCGCCGCAGGTCTGTCGCTCATCCCGCCGAGGTGAGCTTGTCCGGAATTCCAGGCCTCGACAACGTGATGGCCGGCGGCTATCCCAAGGGCCACCTGTTTTTAGTCGAAGGCGATCCGGGCACCGGCAAAACCACCTTGGCGCTTCAGTTTCTTCTCCAAGGTCTCAAGCAGGGGGAGCGCGGACTCTACATCACCCTCTCCGAGACCGCCGCGGAGCTGGCCGGCGTCGCCAGGTCGCACGGCTGGTCGCTCGATGGGATCGAACTATTCGAGCTCATGCCGGACGAGGAAGCGCTGCGGCCCGATGCCCAGTACACGGTGTTCCATCCCTCCGAAGTGGAGCTGACTACGACGACACAAGCCATCTTCGAGGCGGTTGATCGATTCAAGCCGACGCGGGTCGTGGTCGATTCGTTATCCGAGATGCGGCTCCTGTCACGCGAGTCACTGCGGTATCGCCGCCAGATCCTTGGTTTCAAGCACTTCTTCGCTCAGCACGGCGCTACGGTGCTCCTGCTGGACGACCGGAGTGCCGAAGACGGTGACATCCAGCTGCGGAGCCTGGCCCACGGGGTCCTCCTGCTGGAGCAGCTGGCGCTGGACTTTGGCGCGGAACGCCGAAAGCTGCGGGTCGTCAAAATGCGTGGAGTGCGGTACCGCGGCGGCTATCATGACTACATCATCCGGACCGGCGGCATCGAGGTGTTCCCTCGGCTCATCGCCGCGGAACATCATAAACCCTTTGAACGGAGCAACGTCGAGAGCGGACTTACTGAGCTCGACGCCCTCCTCGGGGGCGGTCTGGATCGCGGCACCAGCGCCATGATCATGGGGCCGGCGGGGTCGGGGAAGACTATCCTCAGTACTCAGTACGCCTGCGCAGCCGCCGAACGCGGGGACCACGTTGCCTTTTTGCTGTTTGACGAACGCCTGGCCACGTTCGTGGATCGGGCTGTCCGGCTCGGCATGCCGCTGCAAAAACATGTGCGAAACGAGAAGATCTTGCTCCGCCAAATTGACCCGGCGGAGGTCTCGCCGGGGGAGTTCGCTCATACCATTGTATCAGAGGTGGAGCGGCACAACACGCAGCTGGTGGTGATCGACAGTCTGAACGGATACATCAGCGCAATGCCGGAGGAGCGTCTGCTGGACGTTCGTCTCCACGAGCTGCTCAGCTACCTGGCTCAGCGTGGAGTGACGACGCTCCTGACGCTGGCGCAACATGGGATGTTCGCCTCAGTACAGGGGAGCCAAGCGGAAGTGAGCTATCTGGCAGACAGCCTCATTATGCTCCGATTCTTCGAAGCCTTTGGGGAGGTCCGCAATGCCATGTCAGTGCTCAAAAAGCGGAGTGGCCACCACGAGCACACCATCCGCGAGTTCCAGGTCACGAATCATGGCGTGCGAGTTGGTGAGCCGCTGCGTGAGTTTCAGGGCGTGCTCACCGGAGTACCGGATTACATAGGCGAGAAGCAACCCCTTCTGCCCCACGGTGGATCCTTCGTCGGTGGGCAGTGAACCGCACAACCCCCAGGCGTCCAGCGAACGAATTCTGGTCCTGGCGCCTACTGGGCGCGACGCAGAGCTTCTGTTCACCACGCTCGGACAGGCCGGCTTTGTCACCACGGTCTGTTCCGATATGGAGGCCCTCTGCGCCGCCCTGCCCTACGGAGGTGCTGTCGCCGTCGTAGCCGAGGAGGCGATGGGTGGCGCGGCATCCGACCGTCTCGATGCTGCCCTCGCCGCGCAACCATCCTGGTCTGATCTGCCAATTATCGTCCTGCTTGCGAGTGGGGCTACGCTGGCCTCGAGCCGGGCTCTGCTCAGTCGCTTTTCCCAGCATGGCAACCTGACGCTGCTCGAGCGTCCAACCCGCAGCATTGCCCTTCTCAGCACGCTTCAGGCGGCGCTTCGAGCTCGACACAGGCAGTACGAAGTTCGCGACCATCTGATTTCTCGCGCCGCCGCCCAGGCGGCCCTGGAGCGCAGCGAGGCCCGGTATCGCTCACTCACCATGGCTTCTGCATCCATAGTCTGGATTACCGATCCGAGCGGCGAGTTTACGACTGAGGTGCCTTCCTGGGAAGCATATACCGGGCAAAGCCGACCAGCCTATGCGGGATGGGGCTGGGTACAAGCTGTTCACCCGGAGGACCGCGAGGCCGTTGTCACCGCCTGGCGGCGCGCCCTTGAACGGAACGAGGGCTACTATGCCGAATACCGCCTCTTGCGCAGTGATGGGCAGTATCGCCGGGTGACCGCCCGGGGCGTTCCTGTGTTGGGCGCCGATGGGGCAGTTGCGGAATGGGTGGGTACCTGCACTGATGTGGAGGACGAGCGCCGTGCCGCCGAGCACCTGCGCCAGGCGCAGCGGCTGGAGGCGGTGGGAAGTCTCGCGGGGGGAATGGCGCACGAAGTCAACAACATGATGACTGCCGTCATAGGATTCGGCGGACTGGTTCTTAAAGCCTTGCCTGCGGACCACCCGCAACGCTCAGATGTTGCCGAGATGGTAAAGGCGGCCCACCGGGCAGCCGGCATCACCAGACAGTTGCTGGCGTTCACCAGGCAGCAGGTGCTGCAGCTTTCAGTACTCGATCTGAACGCGGTTGTCAGGAATGTAAGTCGAATGCTGGGAAGCTTCCTCGGAGCCGATATCGATTTGATCACTGAACTCGATTCTGATGCGGGACGAGTGCGGGCCGATCCAGGGCAGCTGGAGCAGGTGATTGTGAATCTGGCACTGAACGCCCGCCATGCCATGCAGTCAGGCGGGCAGCTGAAGCTGACTACCTCACCGGTCGAATTCGACGGCAGCTATCTGGCACGGCATCCCGGGGTGAGCATTCGGGAAGGACCCTACACGGCGCTGTATGTCAGTGACACTGGGGTCGGGATGGACGCTTTGACGCGAAGCCGCGCCTTTGAGCCGTTCTTCACCACAAAGCCCGTCGGGCAGGGAACTGGTCTGGGTCTCTCGACTGCCTACGGCATCATCAAGCAATTGGAAGGGTACATCTGGCTGTACAGCGAACCAGGGCAAGGTACGACGGTAAAGTTGTACCTGCCGAGAGTAGTGGCGGCGGCCGACCAGCCGGTGCGACCCAAGGACCCTCCGCGAGGACGAGGAGAGACGATCCTGATCGTTGAGGACGAAGAAGCCGTGCGCACCTTCGCTCGTCGGACGCTGGAAGAGGCCGGGTACCATGTGGTGGAAGCGACCGAAGGGAAACAGGCTCTTGAGAAGCTGGAGGCAGAGCCCACCGTCGCTCTGGTGCTCTGTGACGTGGTTCTCCCCGAGATGAGCGGAGATGAGCTCGCCCGTCGTCTCAACACTCTGCGACCTGGTATTCCCGTCCTGTACATGTCCGGGTACCCAGGTCGCGAGGTCGTGGATCGCGGGCTGGTGGCAAGGGATGCTCCGTTCATCGAAAAACCGTTTACGGCGGAGGGTCTCGCATCAGTGATCCGGAGGCTTCTCGATTTCGACTGACGGCGCTTGATTTCACCGCAAACGACCACTACCCTTGTAGATGGACCGATCGAGATCAGGCCCGCCGAACGCCTCGAGGGAGGCGCCGGTGGGCCGTCGTGCATAGAGGGGGCGCATGAGCATGATTCGGCCCAAGCTCGGCCTCACGTTTGATGACGTTCTCCTCGTGCCCCGGCACTCGGCCGTTCACCCCCGCGAGGTCTCCACCCGCACCCGCCTCACTCGCTCGATACTTCTCAACATCCCGCTGATCTCCGCTGCCATGGACACCGTCACCGAGGCGGAGATGGCCATTGCAATGGCACGCGCCGGTGGAATTGGCGTCCTACACAAGAACATGACGGTCGAGCGTCAGGCCGCCGAGGTAGACCGGGTCAAGCGCAGCGAAAGCGGCATGATCCTCAACCCGATCACGCTGGGACCCGACCGCCCGTTGCGCGAGGCATACGCTCTCATGCGCCGGTTCCGGATTTCCGGAGTTCCCATTGTCGATGGACAGGGACGGCTGATCGGCATCATTACCAATCGCGACCTGCAGTTCGAGCGCAATCTGGACCAGCCCATCCGCGATGTCATGACCAAGGACAAGCTGGTGACCGTGCCCGTCGGCACCGGGCTCGACGAAGCCGAGCGGATCCTTGCCCGCCATCGGATTGAGAAGCTGCCGGTGGTGGATGCCGAAGGTGTTCTCAAGGGGCTCATTACCGTCAAAGACATCTTCAAACGGCGGGAGCACCCGGATGCCAACAAGGATCAGCACGGCCGACTTCGTGTGGCGGCGGCAGTCGGCGGTGGGGCCGACGCTCTCTCCCGGGCGCGCACGTTAGTTGGCGCCGGCGTGGACGTGATCGTGGTGGATTCGGCGCACGGGCATAGCGACGGCGTCCTTGCCACCGTCGATCAGTTGCGGGATGCCTTTCCCGACGTCCAATTGGTGGCAGGGAACGTTGCGACGGAGGCTGGCGCGCGAGAGCTGGTCCGGCGAGGAGTTGACGCGGTCAAAGTAGGGATCGGGCCGGGTAGCATCTGCACCACCCGAGTGGTCACCGGGGTGGGAGTGCCACAGGTAACGGCGATTCTGGATTCCCTGCGAGGAGCAGACGACGTTCCGATCATCGCCGATGGAGGCGTGAAATATTCCGGTGATGTGGTAAAGGCGCTCGCCGCCGGCGCATCATCTGTCATGATGGGGTCCATGCTCGCCGGCACGGAAGAAAGCCCAGGCGAATCGGTCCTGGCCGAGGGGCGTCGTTTCAAGATGATTCGGGGCATGGGGAGTCTCTCCGCCATGCAGGACGGCTCGGCGGACCGCTACTTCCAAGAAGGGGAGATGGCGGCGTCGAAGATGGTGCCTGAGGGCATCGAGGGACGCGTCCCCTACAAGGGACCAGTGGCCGACGTGCTGTACCAAATGGTGGGTGGACTCCGGAGCGGTATGGGCTACTGCGGCGTCGCCACCATTCCACAACTCCAGTGTGACGTCGAGATGATCCAGGTCACCAGCGCCGGCCTGCGAGAGTCGCACCCGCATGACGTGACCATTACCCGGGAAGCGCCAAACTACAGCGCCTGATCCCGGCGGGTCTCACGAACGCGCTCGCGAGCAGGACTGCTCGCTCCCATCCCACGCAGTGCAGAGGTAGTCATGTCTATACCCGAGGTCGAAACCGCCCCGCCCCCGCCGGCGCGCCCGACCGGTCTGTTCCGGCGGAAGAGCGTCACCGAGCTCCAGGCAGAGGCCCTCACGGATCGCAGTCTCCGCAGGGTTCTGGGGCCCCTGAATCTCACGATGCTGGGGATCGGGGCGATCATCGGGACGGGAATCTTTGTGCTGACCGGTACGGTGGCTGCACAGAACGCCGGGCCGGCGGTGGTGCTCTCGTTTACGGTGGCGGGCATCGCGTCGATCTTCGCGGCACTCTGCTACGCCGAGTTCGCGGCGCTGGTGCCGATGGCGGGGAGCGCCTACACCTACGGCTACGCCACCCTGGGCGAGTTCATCGCCTGGGTCATCGGGTGGGATCTGGTACTCGAGTACGCGCTCGGCGCCACGACAGTGGCAATAGGCTGGTCGGGGTACGTCGTCTCATTCCTGAACGACATCGGCATCCACATTCCTCCGGAGCTGTCAGCTGCACGCGGCACCGCGGTGCCGCTCAGTGATGGTAGTACCGTGACCGCGCTCTTCAACCTCCCGGCGGTCGTCATCATCGCCATTGTCACCACGCTGCTCGTGGTGGGGATCAGGGAATCAGCCAACGTCAACAACATCATCGTCGTCATCAAGGTCGCGGTGGTGATTCTCTTCATTGCCCTGGCCGCACAGGCGGTGAATCCGGCTAACTGGACACCCTTCATTCCCGAGAACACCGGGGTTCGGGAGCACTACGGATGGACCGGGGTCATGGCCGGTGCCGGAATCGTCTTCTTCGCCTACATCGGGTTCGACGCGGTCAGCACCGCGGCCCAGGAAGCGAGAAATCCGCAGCGCGACATGCCGATCGGCATCATCGCCTCACTGCTCATCTGCACGGTGCTCTATATCCTGGTATCGGGAATCGCGACGGGCGTGCTGCCCTACACGCAGCTGGACGTCCCCGATCCCATCGCCAAGGTGGCGGACGCCGCCGGCCTGGGTTGGATCTCAGGGCTCATCAAGCTCGGCGCCATCGCAGGGCTTTCGTCGGTGATTCTCGTCATGCTGCTGGGTCAGTCGCGGGTCTTCTGGACCATGTCGCGAGATGGGCTACTGCCACCGGTAGTCGCGCGGGTGCACCCGAAGTTCAAGACTCCCTGGATCACCTCTATTGTCACTGGCATCGGGGTGGCAATCTTCTCGGCACTGCTGACTGTTCGTGAGGCGGGCAGCCTGGTGGCGATCGGCACGCTGGCCGCCTTCGTCATCGTGTCGATAGGCATTCTGGTGTTACGGATCCGGGAACCCAATCTGCATCGTCCCTTCAAGGCTCCGTTCATCTGGTTCACGGCGCCAATGGGAGCGCTCTCCGCGCTGTATCTGATGATCTCGCTTCCGTGGTCCACCTGGCAGCGCTTGCTGATCTGGTTTGCCATCGGGCTGGTGATCTATTTCGCGTACGGCTTCCGCCATTCCCGACTTGCCCGGCGAGAACAGGGCTGATCATCCCATTACTCATCCGAGGCTCCCATGAATCTGTTCCGGCGTAAGAGCGTCACCGCGCTGCAAGCCGAGGCTGCTGCCGATCAGAGCCTCAAGCGCGCACTCGGTCCCCTGGCGCTCACCGGCCTGGGGATCGGCGCGATCATCGGCACGGGCATCTTCGTGCTCACCGGGACGGTGGCGGCGCAGAACGCTGGACCGGCGGTGGTGCTCTCGTTCGTGCTGGCGGGAATGGCTTCGATCTTCGCCGCCCTCTGTTATAGCGAATTTGCATCGCTGGTCCCCATGGCGGGCAGCGCGTACACCTACGGCTATGCCACGCTGGGCGAGTTCATCGCCTGGATCATCGGCTGGGACCTGGTCTTGGAATACGCCCTCGCCGCGACGACCGTCGCCATCGGATGGTCTGGCTACGTCGTCTCGTTTCTGGATGACCTCGGGATTCATATCCCGCCTCAGTGGCAGGCGGCCCGGGGGACGGTGGTGACGCTGCCAGACGGAGGTCAGGAGACCGCACTGTTGAATCTGCCGGCCGTATTCATCATCGCGGTGATCACCACTCTGTTGGTGGTGGGCATCAGGGAGTCGGCCTCGGTCAACAACATCATCGTGTTCATCAAAGTGGCCGTTGTGCTCCTCTTCATCCTGCTGGCCGCGCCGCACGTGAACCCGGACAATTGGCAGCCGTTTATTCCGGAGAACACCGGATCGCGGGAGCACTTCGGGTTTAGCGGGGTGGTGGCGGGTGCCGCAATCGTATTCTTCGCGTACATCGGATTCGATTCGGTCACCACCGCGGCACAGGAGGCCAAGAACCCGCAGAAGGATATGCCAATCGCTATCATCGGATCGCTGGTGGCCTGTACCCTGTTGTATATCATCGTCTCGGCGATCGCGACGGGGGTGGTCCACTATACCGACCTGGACGTGCCGGCTCCCATCGCCAAGGTGGCGGACTACACCGGGCTTGGGTTCTTTGGCGCCTTTATCAAGATCGGGGCGATCGCCGGGCTTACTTCGGTGATTCTGGTCCAGCTGCTGGGCCAGTCCCGGATCTTCTACTCGATGTCGCGGGACGGGTTGCTTCCGCCTTTCATTCGCCGGGTGCATCCCCGATTCCGTACTCCTTATATCACCTCTATCCTGACCGGCATTGGCGTAGCCATTCCAGCAGCCATCCTGCCGGTGAGAGACGCGGCCAAGCTGGTGTCGATCGGCACTCTGCTTGCCTTCGTGATCGTCTGCACCGGAGTACTGGTATTGCGAATCCGGGAGCCGAACCTCCGCCGTCCATTCAAGACTCCGTTCGTCTGGTTCATTGCTCCCGCAGGGGCATTGTCCGCCGCCTACCTCATGTTTTACCTGGATCTGCAGACCTGGATACGGCTCCTGATCTGGCTCGGGGTCGGCCTGGCGATCTACTTCCTGTACAGCCGGCGTCACTCGAACCTGGCCACGCCGGGGGAGCGGTAGGACAACTTCGCGCGGGTGCATTGCCGCTGTTAGTATTTGGGAATGTCTCTCTCGGTATCGCCCGCAAAGGCAGCATTGGCGTCCTCGTTTGCCGAGGCGTTGCGGCCTGGGCAGCGGGTCTGCCTTACCACCCATGTCAATCCCGATGGTGACGGTCTCGGCAGCGAAGTAGGGCTGGTTCATCTGCTCCGGGCTCAGGGAATCGAAGCGGTCATCACCAACCCGAGCCCCACCCCGCCACGGTTTCATTTTCTCTTTCGCGATCTCCCCGGCATTGACAAGACCACGGAGGCGGTCCGGGAGCTTCGCCGGGCGGATCTCATCATCGTACTCGACATCTCGGACCTCACGCGCCTCGGCATGCTGATCGAAACGGTGCGGGACCGAGGCGTCCCCGTCGCCTGCATCGATCACCACGTGAGCGAGGGCATCCTCCCGCCCGGCCCGCGCTACCTCGACCCCGACGCCGCCGCCACCGGCGAGCTGATCTACGAGCTGGCCGTCGCCAACGACTGGCCTGTCACCCAGGCGGCGGCGCGCGCTCTCTACGTGGCCATCCTGACCGACACCGGCGGCTTCCGCTTCAGCAACACCACCCCCCGCGCCCTCCGCGTCGCCGCGGACCTGCTGGAGACAGGCGTCGACCCGGAAGAGATTTACCAAG
>DATADG010000229.1:0-4302 GCA_036258655.1 Gemmatimonadales bacterium
ATAGAGAGGATGACAGATCAGGTTGTGGAACGTGCCCCAGTCGTAGCCGTAGCTCCACGGGATGCGTTTCGATCGCGCCGCTGCCTCATAGGTGAACCCCTGTTCAGCCCGGACCGAAATCACCCGGCCGATGTCACCCACCTGGATGCGCCGGCAGGCCTCGAGGAACACAGGGTCGAACAGGCGGCTATGACCGGGGCAAACCTGGACGCCGGCTTCTCGGGCCGACTCCAGGATGAGTTGTGCCTCTTCCTCTGTGGTGGCCAGCGGCTTCTCGATGTAAAGGTGAGCCCCGTAACGGGCTGCGATCCGCGCCAGAGCAAGGTGACTCGAAGGCGGGGTCAGGATGTGCACGACGTCGGGTCGTTGTTCCCGAAGCATTGCCTCCATATCGGTGTAACAGCCCCGAACGCCTGACCGGGTCGCGCACTCCCGCGCGGCGGCCTCGTCCAAATCGCCGACCGCCACTACGTCCACTCCCGGAATGTCCGCGAGCGCCTGGAGGTGATAGGTGCTGATGCGCCCACATCCGATCAGGGCGACTCGCAGCGGCTTCTGTTCCGGAACTCCGACCTGACTCGACACTTGTGACTCCTTCACCCGCGGGTTGTGCTCACTCCCGGGCTCTCCTACTTTTGGCCACGGATCTCCTCGACCATTCGCTGCATCCCACGCGACGCCGTACGGACACGCACCTGCCTACCCCGCCAACACCGGCTCACGCATTCGCCTTCCTCGGCGGCGTGTACGAGGGCCAGGAGATGCTGCAACATCTCCTGCGAGGTGGGTGGCGGCCCCGCGTTGTTCTGGCACTCACCGCAGACGCGTTGCGCGGCGCCGCGGGAGGCGTGCCCTGGCCCGACGAATTCGAGGGCCATCCCGTCACAAAGGTTCCGAGCTTTCAGACTCCCGCGGCCATGCACACCCTTGGTGCCGCCGGGACTCAGGGTGTTTTGTGTGCCGGCATCTCCGAGATCCTGCGCGAGTCTTTTCTGGCCGTGTTTCCACTCGGCGTGTACGGTTTTCACGCCAGCTTGCTTCCCGCGCTCGCCGGTCCGGCACCGGTCAATTGGGCGATCATCCAGGGGCTCGGTAAAACCGGAACTACCCTGCTTCGCTATACCCGGGATGTGGACGGCGGCACCAATGTGGCGCAGGCGGCCTGTCCCATCGATCCCCGCGAGACGCCCGCAACGCTGTACCACAAGCTCGCCCGCATGTCGGCCTCGCTCTGGCTCGAGCACTGGCCCCGCATTCTCTCGGGTGACATTCCTCAGCGGCCCATGGGGCGGCTGCCACAGAATCTCCGCCGCCGCCCGGAGGATGGTCTGATCCGCTGGGCCGATCATTCTGCCGCCACACTCGACCAGTGGGTCCGCGGTCTCTCCCGTCCCTATCCCGGTGCGTACTTCTGGTTCGCGGGACGGCGAATCTGGATTCATGCGAGCGAGCCGGAACCCGCCTCTCCGACTCCCGATTCAGCGATTCTCGAGTCTGCCGGACCGCACCACCTGACCGTGTTATTCGCTGATGGGCGGGTTCGCCTTTCGGACCTATGTCTCGACCAAGACGTTCCTGTCCCGGCGCACCTTATGGCCCAGCTCGCGGAGCACGCGGGGCAGCCGCTCACATCACTTCACCGGGGACGGCGCGTGCTGGCCATCGCTGCGCATCCCGACGACGAGGTTCTCGGCGTTGGCGGCACCCTCATCAGACATTTCAAAGCCGGCGACGAGGTCCGGGTCCTGATCGTCTGTTCGGCGCACTCGATCCGCTATGCAGAGGGCGAGCACGACCAACCGGCCGACGCGCAACGTGCCGCGCATTACCTGGGCTCCCGGACCGTCGGACTGGACTTCCCCGATCAGCGTCTCGACGCCGGAAGCAACCTCGAGCTGATCCAGTCGCTCGAGCAGCAGGTCCGCGACTTCGAGCCAGATACCGTGTACACCCACCATTGGGGCGACGTGAATGCCGACCACGTCCGAATAGCCGAAGCCGTCGATGTGGCGACCCGTCCCTTTGCGGCGCCGTTCATCCGGCGGCTGTACGCCTTCCATACCCCGTCGAGCAGCGAGTGGACGGCGAGCCAACGGGACCGTCCCTTTGCACCCAACATCTTCTCCGACATCACTCACGAGCTCGATCGGAAACTCGACGCCATGCGCTGCTATCGGAGCGAACTTCGGCCCTATCCCCATCCGCGATCGCTCCGCTCGTTGCGCGAGCGGGCCGGTCTCTGGGGTAGTGTCGCAAACATGACCGCGGCCGAGCCGCTGATGTTGCTGCGGGCGCGGGAATGAGCGATTCGCCCGGCTATCTCCGGGTTGTCGATCTCGGCTTCACCGCGCTGCTGGCGCCGGTCTGGGTCCCGCTGTTACTCCTCGGTCTTGCTGCGGCCGCGTTCCAAGGGCCACCTGTCTTTTATCGGGCCAACCGGCTGGGCCGCGGCGGCAAAGTGTTTCCGATGCTGAAGCTCAGGACCATGGTGCGAGAAGCCGACGCGCTTGGTCCTGCCGTCTCTACGGGCGGCGACCCGCGCATCACACCGGTTGGGCGGCTGCTTCGCCGCACCAAGCTGGACGAGCTGCCGCAGTTTCTTCACGTCCTCTCGGGACAGATGTCTATCGTTGGCCCGCGGCCGGAAGCTCCCGAGTACCTTCGCTATTACACGCCAGCCGGACTTCGCTCCCTGGAAGCCAAGCCCGGCCTCACGGGTTATGGAGCGCTCTACTTCTTCTCCGCGGAGCGGAACTCTCCGAGTGCGGAGTTCGAGGCGCGGTATGTCCGAGAGATCCTGCCCACCAAGCTCGCGCTGGATGAGCGCTGCTGGAGCGATCTCCAGGCGAGACCCATCCGGACGACGCTCGGTGTGCTAGGACTCACCGCCAGCGCCCTTTTGCTGCGCGGCTCTGCGAGACTGTCACCAGCCCAGCTGGAGGCCCGGTTTCTCGGCCAGGGCTCGGCTCAATGAGACGAGTCCGTGCCCGTCGCCACTAGCGCTCCCACGTCAGTTCGCCGCCGGCCCCCGATCCGTGGTGTTTTCCGACGGCAAGGCAGTCCTTCCCGCCGGTCGATCAACCGCAGCTCCGGTGGATCAGGCAGTCGGATAGGAACGCGTCGTTGCTCGCGACGGCTTGCCTCCGAGAGGTCGGTCATCGAGAGCCAGGGTTCCATGCCGGTCCCGTTCAATGGAGCGATCCGGGATCTGTCACTCTGAAAGCGTTGCAGGGGAGGAACCGATTCAGGCACCAGCTCGCATAGCGTGGCGAGCAATCCCTCGCGATCGCCAAGCTCCAGGTAGCCAAGCAGCCGGCTCAGCTTCTGGACGAGCTCAGGACCAGCACTTTCAGTGGTTTGGCTGATCCGGATCTTCTCCGTCGAAGTGGGCACGCTGGCCTCAAGTAGCGAGATTTGCTCTTCCGTGAGCTTCTCCCCCGGACGTAGCCCGGTGAACACGATCTTGATGTCCTTCCCGGGCACTCTTCCGGTGAAACGGATGAGCTTTTCGGCCAGGTCGAGGATCCGCACTGGTTCTCCCATCTCCAGCATTGCAATCGCTCCCGCCGTCTCTGGTAACGAGCCCGCCTGAAGCACCAGTTGCGCCGCCTCCGGTATGGTCATGAAGTACCGCTGGACCTCAGGATGGGTCACGGTGATCGGACCGCCTGCGGCAAGCTGACGCTCGAACAGCGGAATCACGCTGCCCTTGCTGGCTAAAACGTTGCCGAAGCGAACTGCCCGGAAGTCGGTGCCGGACCGGTGCAGGTTGGGGAGCCCAAAGATGATGCGCTCAGCAACCCGCTTCGTGGCACCCATGACGCTGGATGGTTTTATAGCCTTGTCGGTGGAGACCAGCAGCATCTTGGCCGCCCCATAGCGCGCAGCTGCGGTAGCAACGTGCAGTGTGCCCAGGACATTGTTCCGCACCGCTTCGAGGGCGTTGGTCTCCATCATCGGCACGTGCTTGTAGGCAGCAGCGTGGATGACGTATTCGGGACGGTGTTGCGCGTAGACCTGCGCCAGGCGGTTCTGGTTGGTGATGTCGCAGATGACCGGCACCAAATCCAGCTCGGGATGGGCTTCGCGCAGCTCGAGATGGATGAAATAGAGGTCGCTTTCGGATTGATCGAGCAGCACCAATCTGGCAGGTGCGAAGGGGGCAATCTGGCGCGCTAGCTCCGAACCGATCGAGCCGGCTGCTCCGGTCAGGAGAATGACCCGATTGCGCAGGTCGGCCCGCACCAGGGTCAGGTCGAGATGGACTGGGGGGCGACCCAGCAGGTCCTCGATTCGAACGTT
>DATADG010000230.1:0-7933 GCA_036258655.1 Gemmatimonadales bacterium
GTTATGCCCTTATGACATCGCTCTAATCGTTGATTTCCAGTAGGTTAGCTCAACCCATCGAGGAGAGATTCGCGGGTGCGTCGGGCGTTTCGCCAAGCGCCTGCTCTGAGGAGGCGTTCCGAACAAAGTCCGAAGAGGTACCGCTGAGCCTGTGTCGAAGCTGCCGAACCAGGAGGTGGCTGACTACGCCGTGTCTGCCGCCAATGCAGGCGGCACCGCGAACCCCGACGATATCTGGAGCGACGGCACTCACCAGCGCCAGATGCCTCGGCTCCAGCCTTCCGGCAAAAGCAGCCAGTAGCCCGTGCTGCTTGACATCCGCCCGAAGTTTTGTGAGTGCCTGCAGCGACATGCTTGTGAGAAGATTACCGGAACTCTTGGTCCAGGTATCCACCAGCACAGCCGCTGCACCCGATGCTACTGCCGCGCGGCAGAGCTGCTCGGGATCGATGGTCCCGGCGAGCTCGGCATCCGCATATGCCACCGCCACCACAAGAAAACGACTCGGGTGGCAGGCTGCAGCTTTGCGGCCCTCATCCAGCAGGGCACGAATCTGCTGGGGTGAAGCAACCCCGGCGAATCCAAGCTTGACGTAAGAATCCCCAGATCCGCACCGGACCGGGATTGCGGCAATAGCCTGCGACACCTCAGCGCGACGGCTGACATCTCCGAGAGCGATGCTCAATGGGAGAGTCGCAGGAACCGCTTGCATGATCTCGCTCAGCACTGCTGTGGTTACCGGCCCCAGCGAGCCGTTGCTGGGTTCTTTGGCGTCGATGATATCGGCACCGCCAGAGACGGCGGCTTCCACTTCCGCCGCCGATCTCACGCTCACGAGCAACTGCATCGCGACTCCTTGTAAGATGCTAAGGCACTGGTATGTTAAGCTTTAAGAACTCGGTTCGCGACCGCACTCTGGAGGTGAGCCGGTGCTGGAGCGGAAGAATGTGCTGGTGACCGGAGCCTCGAGTGGTATCGGCCGCGCCATTGCAGTGCAGTGCGCCCGGGCCGGTGCCGATCTGGCCATAACCTACCGCAGCAATCAGGCAGGCGCGGATGCCACGGCTCGCGCCATCCGCGATCTTGGCCGCCGCGCGGAGATAGTGCGGACCGACATCAGCCGGGAGAAGGACATAGACAGTCTGGTTGCGCACCTCGGCAGAGCTTTCAACCGCGTCGACGTATGGATCAACAACGCCGGGGCCGACATTCTAACTGGCAAGGGGGGACAGCTCTCGGCGGTTGAGAAGCTCGACGTGGTGCTCGCGGTCGATCTTCGGGGCACCGTGATGGCCTCATGGGCCGCCGTGGGCCTGATGCGGAAACAGGGCGGAGGTACGATCATCAATATGGCCTGGGATCACGTGACTCAGGGGATGGAAGGTGAGAATCCCGGCATCTATGCGGCTGCGAAAGGTGGGGTGGCAAGCTTCAGTCGATCACTGGCGCGTGATGTCGCACCGGACATTCGGGTCAACATCCTCGCGCCTGGCTTCATCGAGACCGCCTTCGGCGAGGAGGCCAATCCCAAGTTCCGGCAAAAAGTCATCGATATGACTCCCCTGGGGCGCTGGGGAAAGCCGGACGACGTTGCGGGTGCTGCAGTGTTTCTGGCCTCGGATGATGCTGCGTTTTTGACCGGCCAAACGATTATGGTGAATGGTGGAGTAGTGATGTGAGTGGAGGCTATGGGCTGTGCGAACAAGGAGGAACAATGCCAGCTACCAAAGAACGGACCTACAACGACAGTGAAATAAACGAACGGCTGAAGGAACTACCCGGCTGGTACTACGAAGACGGCTGGATTCGCCGGGTCTACAAGACCGACGGTTGGCCCACAACCATGATGCTGGTGAACGCGGTAGGCTATCTCGCCGAAGCGGCGTACCATCATCCCGACCTGACCGTCACCTGGGGAAGGATCATCGTGAAGCTTCAGAATCACGCTGCGGGTGGGATCACGGACAAGGATTTTGAGCTGGCACGCAAGATTGAGGAAGTTGTTCTCTGGCGGCCTCAGGGCGGGGCACTCGAGGGCACACCGAACAAGTGGGTGCGCGCGGGAGATCCGCGGTAGCCAGCAGGCGGTCAGGCGTTCAGGCGGACAGCGCCCAGAACTGGTGACGAATCCACATGTCACCTGAAGTGGAGTCTGCTGTCCGCCCGTCCGTCCGTCCGCCTCGACGGGTCCTCTTTGTCACCGGTACTCTCGCGGAACCGGCTTTGCGCCGGGTGCTCCAGGAAATGGATCCGCCCTTCGAGGCCGTTGTTTCGGTTCTTCGGATCACTGTTGCGGCCCTGATGACGACGCCGTGGATTGCCCGTCATCTCGAGGTCCCCCCCAGTATCGATCTGATCCTCTTGCCAGGTCTCTGTGAAGGCGATCCAGAGCTTTTACGGGAGCAGTTCGGTGTCGCCGTTGAGAAGGGGCCGAAAGACCTGCGTGAAATCCCGCAGTACTTCGGCCGTCAGGCCACGCAGCTGGATTACGGCCGCTACGCAATAGAAATTCTCGCCGAGATCAACAACGCTCCGAGATTAACGCCCGAGCAGGTTCGTACTGCCGCGGATTATTATCGGGCCAGTGGTGCGGATGTGATCGACATCGGCTGTACTCCCAACGTTCCCTTCCCCGGCCTTTCCGATGCGGTGTCGGAGCTTCGCGAGTCCGGCATTCGGGTCAGCATCGACAGCTTTGAGCCGGCGGAGATCCGGACCGCGGTGCACGCCGGTGCCGAGCTGGTGCTGAGCGTCAATAGCACCAACCTGGAGGTCGCCCAGGAGCTGAGCGGCACCGGCGCTCGGGTGGTAGTCATTCCGGATTTCGGGGAGGGGCTGGAGACGCTCGATCGCAGCATCGAGTCGCTGGAACGCTGGAATGTGCCCTACCTGATCGACCCGATTATCGACCCGATTGGCTTCGGCTTCATGGCGTCGCTGGAACGATACGCGGAAGTTCACCGCCGCTATCCCGGCGCTGGCCAGTTGATGGGCATCGGCAACATCACCGAGCTCACCAGTGCCGATTCCACGGGTGTCAACGCACTTCTGGTCGCGATCTGCGAAGAGATCGGTGTACGAGCCGTCCTGACCACCGAGGTGATTCCATGGGCCAGAGGAGCGGTGCGTGAGATCGATATTGCGCGAAGGCTAATGCACTATGCGGTGTCGAATCGAACCGTACCGAAAGCGGTGGATGACCGCCTCCTCACGATCAAGGACCCGCAGATTTTGGAATTCGATGAGACCGAGCTTCGCCGGCTCCACGCCGCGGTCCGTGACCCGAACTTCCGGATTTTCACCGACCGGCACGCGATCACCGTATTCAACAACGAGATCTTTGTTCGAGGCACCGACATTCAGGTGATCTTCTCGCAGCTGGGCGTCGACGAGCCAACCCACGCCTTCTACCTGGGACGCGAGTTGGCCAAGGCCAAGCTCGCGATTACGCTCGGAAAGAGTTACCGACAAGAGGGGGCGTTGAATTGGGGCTATCTCACCCCACCCGATGAGGTGAAGTCCGATCACGTAAAGCTGACCCAGCGGTCACGCAGAGCGCGAGGCGGGAAAGCGGGGCAGCGAGGCAGCGGGGCGGGCTCTGTCCCAAATGAATAGTGGGCTTGTGCCCCTGGTTGAGCCTCTGGAAAGCACCCTCGATCCGGTAGAGATCTGTAGCCGTTTCCTGGATCTTCCCTATCTGTTGTTCCTCGATAGCGCATCCGCGCGGTCTTCCGGCGGCGATGCGCAGCAGATGCAGCAGTACTCCTTCCTGGCAGCGGACCCGGTCTCAGTCATCCGCAGCAAGGGACCTAAAACAGAACGACGAGATCGGAACGATGCCGTGTGGCGGCCGGTCGCGGGTGATGCGCTCAGTGTGGCTCGTAGTCTCCTGCCGCTCACAGAGCAGCCGAGCTCCCAGCTCCCTCCCTTTCAGGGCGGGCTGGCCGGCTATATCGGCTATGACTGGGCGGCGGTGCTGGAGCGGCTTCCCCGCCCCAGGTACGACGACCTCTGTATCAGCGATGTCGTCCTGGGACTCTATGACTGGGTCATCGCCTGGGACCACCGGCACGACGCTGCCTGGATCATCTCCACAGGGTTGCCCGAAACCGGCGCGGCACGCAGGCATCGAGCTCGAGAGCGGTTGGCGATGGTTCGGGGCCGGGTCGGTGGCGAGTGGGGTGGGTACCCGCTCGCGGGTGGATCGGCAGCGGGGCAGCGCGGCAGGTTTGGAGGAGCAGACAGGACTGAGGCAGCAGACATCCACCCTGCAGCTCCATCCTACCCGGTCACAGATCTCCCTGGTGTCGCCGAGATCGCCCTGCGCTCCACCTTCACGCATCGAGGCTATCTCGACACCGTCCAGCGGGTGCGAGACTACATCATTGCGGGAGACATTTTCCAGGCAAACCTCTCCCAACGATTTCAGACGAGTCTGCGGGAAGAGCCATTCGAACTCTACTGCCGGCTCCGGCAACGGAATCCCGCGCCTTTCGCTGCCTACCTGGATTTTGGCGACTTGCAGATCCTGAGCGCCTCGCCAGAGCGCTTCCTCCGGCTGGACCCGGAACGGCAGATGGTCGAAACCCGGCCCATCAAAGGCACTCGGCCGCGTGGATTGGGACCGATGCACGATGCGGCGCTGGGGCGCGCTCTGGCCGAGAGTCAGAAGGATCGTGCCGAGAACGTCATGATCGTGGATCTTCTGCGCAACGATCTCTCGCGAGTGTGCCGGCCCGGCTCCGTTCGAGTACCCGAGCTGTTCGCCATCGAGCACCATCCCACCGTGCATCACCTCGTGTCTACGGTCATCGGGGAGCTGGAGGAGGGTTCGACCGCATTCGATCTGATCCGTGCCACCTTTCCCGGCGGCTCTATCACCGGGGCACCCAAGGTCCGGGCGATGGAAATTATTGCCGAGCTCGAGCCGACTCAGCGGGGTGTGTATTGCGGTTCCATCGGATATTTGAGCGTGACCGGCGCACTGGACGCCAGCATCGTCATCCGCACCTATCTGGTCCTTCGAGGACAGGTATACTTCCAGGCTGGGGGAGGGATCGTCGCGGATTCGGATCCGGAGCTGGAGTACCGGGAGACGCTGGATAAGGCGAGAGGGCTGATCGAAACGCTAGTCGCCAGTGAGCGGCTGCTCCGACAATGATCCTACTGATCGACAACTACGATTCCTTCGTCTACAACCTCGCGCGCTATGTTCGTGAGCTTGGAGAACTGCCGCTGGTTCGGCGGCATGACGCTCTCGAGCTTGACGAGATCGCTGACCTGGCTCCTTCCCACATCATTATATCTCCCGGTCCTTGCTCGCCGAGAGAAGCCGGCATCTCTACCGAGGTAGTCCGCCGCTTCGGGAGCCGGATTCCGATACTCGGCGTCTGCCTGGGACATCAGTGCATTGGAGCCGCCTACGGCGGGGAGATTGTCCGGGCGGGCGTACCAATGCACGGCAAGATTTCGAGAATCCATCATTCAGGGGCCGGAATTTTTGCCGGGCTTCCCAATCCATTCGTCGCTACCAGGTACCACTCACTGGTGGTCGCGCCCGCCTCGGTGCCGGCCGCGCTGACAGTTACCGCGACGTCCGAGGATGGCGAGATCATGGCGGTGCAGCACACGGAGCATCCCGTGTACGGAGTCCAGTTCCATCCCGAATCAGTGCTTACCGAGCACGGCTACCAGCTGCTCGATCACTTCATTCACGGAGTGCCCTCCACGCCCCGACCTGTGCCCCAGGCAGCAGACGGAGCCAGGATTGTCGCTGGCGGAGAGGTCACCAGCACCCTCGCCGCTGCTCCGCCGCCGGTCTCACTGGTCCGGTGATTCTCGAGACCATCGTCACAACGCTGGATGAGCAGGGGGCAATCAACTTCGCCCCCATGGGTGTCGAGTGGGGAGAGGAAACTATCGTCCTGAAGCCGTTCCTCGAGACCACCACGTTCCGAAACCTGGAACAGGGCCGAAGTGCCGTAGTCAATCTCACCGATGACGTAATGGTCTTTGCGGAGGGTGCTATCGGTAGTCCGCAGTACTCTTCCACACCTGCCTCCGTAGTTCGCGGCGCCGTGCTCGAGTCCGCGTGCTCCTGGCGAGAGCTCCTGGTTGAGGCAGTCGATGCCACGCCGCCGCGGTCCCGCATCGATGCCCGTGTGGTTCATAGGGGATTTCGCCGGGAGTTTATCGGGTTCAACCGCGCGAGACATGCGGTACTCGAGGCGGCAATTCTGGCGACGCGAACGCACCTTCTTCCGGCGGAACAGATCCGCGAGGAATACGCCCGTCTTCAGGTGATCGTGGAAAAGACTGCGGGGCCCCGAGAACGTGAGGCCATGGAGCTCCTGACCCGGTATGTCACCTCCCGGTAGCGTCTTCGTCGAGGCACCGGCCAGACTGCATTTCGGTGTGCTGGATCTGGGGGGCAAACTGGGGCGGTGTTTTGGAGGCCTGGGTGCGGCCATCCCCTCCCCGTCCCTGCTGCTCGAGGTTCGACCGGCAGAAGACGTTTCGGGTGCAGGTCCCGACTCGGATCGGGCAGTCGAATTTGCCCGGCGGTGGCTTGCCTATCAGCAACTGGATACGGGAGCACACCTCATCGTTCACCGGGCCATCCCCAGCCATTCGGGGCTTGGATCCGGCACACAGTTGGGGTTGGGGGTAGCGCGCGCCCTGGCAGAGCTACATGGAATGTCGGCCGAACCGGTCGAGCTTGCCCGAGCGACGGGTCGGGGAATGCGCTCGGCGATCGGGACGTGGACCTTTGCTCTGGGAGGGTTCATCGTGGAGGGCGGTCGGCGCCCCGGGTCAGATGCAGTAGCCCCACTCCTGGCTCGATTCCCAGTTCCAGCCGAATGGCGCTGCGTGGTGGCGGTGCCTGAAGGAGGCAGGGGGCTGAGCGGCGAGGCAGAAGCCCGGGCCTTCGAGCAGCTCCCGGCTCCCCCCGATCGCGAGGTGGAACGGGTTGCGCATCTGGTCCTGATGCAGCTGCTACCCGCGCTGGTGGAAGCCGATCTGCCGAGCTTCGGACAAGCCCTTTCGCTGGTACAGCGCATCACCGGCGCCTGGTTCGCAGCGGAGCAAGGGGGGATCTTCGCACCCGGCCCAACAGCGCAGTTGGTGGCGGAAATGGCCGCACTGGGAGCCGCGGGGGTGGGCCAGAGCTCTTGGGGACCGGCAGCGTACGGGCTGGTCGGATCGGAGCAAGTGTCCGCCACCATGGCCCGGCATCTTTCCAACCTGTTGGGGAATTCTGGACGGGTCTATGAAGGAGGGTTTGCTGCGGCCGGAGCCCGGGTCTGGGCGCGAGCCCCGGACCCCTCAATCTGATTGACAGTTCATTTTACGGGCTGTATACTGACCCCTCTAAACCTTCCGGAATCGGCAACTTGGCACATCTTCACCAGTATACATCAGCCCGGTCTGCCGCGCCGACATTGCCGCAGGGATCCTTTCGGAGCGCCATTTCAGCGCTCACTCCCCTGACGGAGTGCTGGCGAAATCTGGACTCGGTCCATACGCACTGGCTTGAAGTCTTGTGGCGCCCCTGCCGGGCCGTACATCAGAGCCAACCGCACGCCAATCCTTCACAGCACCCATTTCAAATCACGACACAATCTCGCGCGGCCCGACAGCCGCTCAGCCGCGCACTCAGATCCATTCAGCGGAGCGGGCTTCCCCGTCAATGCCTGGCAAAGACGGGCGCGTTCCGCCGATGGATGCTCCCGGCAGCCGAGCGCGGGCCTCCTGCAACCCCCTTCGCCGCCCGACCCATATGAACCGTAGCATTGATGGAAGTCTGTAGAGAACCACCCTTTTTCCCTGAGGTCTGTTATGAACCGTGTTGCACAGAAAGTAGTGTCTGGCGGGCTCGCCGCGGGGCTGTTGCTCACCGTGGCGGTGTCGGCCGGCGCCCAGCAACAACAGG
>DATADG010000231.1:0-23824 GCA_036258655.1 Gemmatimonadales bacterium
CTCCAGGCGGCACCCGCACGTCGCTGCTCGGCCCCACCGAGACGATGCGGCCTTCGCGCACTATGACGGTGCTCTGCGGGAGTGTTCGCTCGCGATCCATCGGAATGACGGTCACGTCGACGAAGGCAACGACCGAATCCGTCGCGGGAGGCGCGCCGCAGAGCAGCAGAAGACTGATCGCGTGTAGCATGTCGTCAGCCTCGGGCCGCGGCAGCACGATTCGCGTGCTCGAACTCTTTCATGAAAGCGACGAGCGCCTCCACCGCTTCACGGGGGCACGCGTTGTAAATGCTGGCCCGCATGCCGCCAACCGAGCGGTGGCCTTTCAGCCCATCGAGACCCCGCTTGGTAGCCTCACTGATGAACTTGGCTTCGAGCTCCTCGCTGGGACCCCGGAAACAGACGTTCATCAGCGAGCGACTGTCGGCTTGCGCCGTCCCGCGGAAGAACTCGCTCTCATCCAGATAGTCATAGAGCAGCTGAGCCTTGGCCCGGTTGTGCTCGGCCATGGCGGCAAGCCCTCCCTGCTCCCGGATCCATTTGAACACCTCGCCCATGACATAAATGCCGAAGGTCGGCGGAGTGTTGTAGAGTGAGTTCTCCGCAGCGTGAGTGCGGTACTGCAGCATGATCGGCAGGTCCTTGGCGCTGGCTTCGACCAGATCGTCTCGAATGATGACCAGCACCACCCCGGAAGGCCCGAGATTCTTCTGCGCGCCTGCGTAGATCAGACCATACTTTCGGATATCGACCGGTCGACTGTATATGTCGCTGGACGCGTCGGCAATCAGGGGAACATTCTCGGGTGCCGGCGGCTCGGCCGGCCACTGCGTGCCGAAGATGGTATTGTTTGTCGTGAAATGAACGTAGGTGGGACGCGGCGAATACCGGATTTCGCTGGTCTTGGGAATCCGGTCAAAGTTGGTGGCTTCACTGGTCGCGGCAATGTGTACCTTGCCAATTAGTTTGGCTTCTTTGACGGCTTTCTGCGACCACACACCCGTCACCAGATAGTCCGCGGTGGATTCGGGCTGCAGCAAGTTCATCGGCACCATCGCGAACTGGAGCGATGCGCCACCCTGCAGGAACAACACCCGATAGTTGTCCGGGATCCCGCCCAGGCTGCGACAGGCCTCTTCCGCCTCGTTGATGATCCGGTCGAACACCTTGCCCCTGTGGCTGTGCTCAATGATCCCGATTCCGCTGCCGGCAACATTCCAGATGGCATCCTGTGCTTTCCGGAGCACCGGCTCGGGCAGGACCGCGGGACCGGCGCTGAAGTTGTAAATGCGATTGGTCATAGGCGAGTCACTGCTGCCTCCCGTTAATAGCACTCAGCTCGGCACTGATGATGTCGGGATTCCCTTCCCGAATCCGTGCCAGTGCACCGGGCTCAGGTTGGCCATCGAGATGGATGCGGGCGAGGGTGGCGTGGGCGCCGTGGTAAATGATGTTCTCGACTTCCTCCACGTTGATCGAAGCTCCGGCCAAAACTCCGAAGACATGAGCCAGCACCCCAGGCCTGTTGCGATGCCTGATGGTGAGCACGTGTGTGGCCGAGCTCCGCGCCAGCCGGTTTACTACGTTCGGCACCTCACCCGTGGCGCGGAATGACTGCACGATCCGGATCACCTCGTGCGCAATCGCCACCTGGGCTTGCTCGGTCGAAGCGCCCACGTGATGAGTGCCGTAGACGCCGGGCGTCTGCGCCACTGCGCTGGCAAAGTCGCCGGTGCTGCCGGCCGGCTCGTTCTGAAACACGTCCAGGCCGGCGCGTATCCCCCGCTCGCGCACGGCCTCTTGGAGAGCCGCCTCGTCGACCACCGATCCTCGCGCCGTGTTGATGAGATACGCACCGGGCCGCATCGCCGCCAGAAACTCGGCATTGACCAGGTTCTTGGTCTCCGCCGTGCCTGCCACATTTATGGTGACTGCGTCTGCATGGCGGGCCACGTCGAGTGGGGTCTCCGCATAGAGCACACCGAGCCGCTCGGCCTCCTCGTGAGTGAGATTGCGCGACCACGCGATCACTCGCATCCCGAAAGCGCGGGCCCGCTGGGCCACCTCGCGCCCAATCTGTCCCAGCCCCACGATCCCCAGCGTACGACCATAGAGCCCACGGGCCTTTGAATATTCGGCCTTGTTCCAGGTGCCCTGCCGAAGGTCCGCCACCTGGTCGGGAATTCGTCGGTCACAGGCCAGCAGCAACCCCATCACCAGCTCGGCCACCGCAATTGAGTTCTTGCCAGGGCAATTGGAGACAAAAACTCCCAGATCAGACGCGGCAGCGACATCGATGGTGTCGATACCGGCGCCGGCGCGGATCACCAGGGTGAGCGCGGTGCCGGCACGGAGCGCTTCGCCGGTGACCTTCTTGCTGCGGACGATGAGGATGTTCGGGTCGATGGTTCGGATCAACTCGGGCAACGCCTGGGGCTTTACGTCCGGGTCGGATACGACGGTGCAGCCCAGCTCCTTGAGTCCATCGATTCCCACTCTCTCGAACTTGTCTGCGATGAGGACCTTCATGCTTTCTCCACTACGCGAATGTCTAGGGTCAAGAGTCTAGAGTCAAAGCTCGTTGGCTTCCAGGGGCAGGTCTGCTCCACAAATCAGCTGGACTCGTGACTTCTCGACTTCACCCATCAATCCAATTCATGCACAAAGAGTCCGCTCCGCAACTTGGGCTCGAACCATGTGCTCTTGGGCGGCATCACCGCTCCGGCATCGGCCACGGCCATGAGCTGTTCCATGGTCGTGGGAAACAGCGAGAAGCCGATTGCCATCTCTCCCGAATTCACCCGTCGCTCGAGCTCCGCCGTGCCCCGGATCCCGCCAACGAAGTCGATTCTTTTATCGGTCCGCGGATCGCCAATCCTGAGCATCGGGCCGAGCACCCGGTCCTGCAGCAGGGACACGTCGAGCGAACCGATCGGGTCCCGCTGGTCGATGCTGCCTGCATCGAGCTCCAGACGATGCCAAGCGCGGTCGAGGTATATACAAAACGTGCCGGAATGGGGCGGGCGTGGATCAGTGGTCGTCGAAACCCTGCCAATCCGGCCCAGCTCCTGGAGAACCTCGCCCGGCGTTTTCCCGGCCAGATCTCGAACCACACGGTTATACGGCATAATGCTGAGCTGTTCCGCCGGGAAGAGCACTGCCAGGAACCAGTTGTACTCTTCGTCCCCGCGATGGCTTCGGTTTGCCGCGCGCCGCTCCTTCCCTGCCCGCCAGGCACTTGCCGAGCGATGGTGTCCGTCGGCGACATAAGCGTGCGGCACTAAACGGAACTGCTCCACCCATGCTGCCTGATCGGGCACCTCCCACACGGTATGCCGGACGCCATCGGCGGACGTGAAGTCATAGAGTGGCGCCGTACTCACCAGCCGCTCCGAGCGTGCCTCGATCTCAGACCTGCCGCGATACGCCAGGAACACCGGCTCGGCGTGGGCGTTCAGAGTCAGCACGTGCCTGGTCCGGTCATCCTCCTTGTCGGGCCGGGTCTTTTCGTGTTTTCGGATGACGTCCTTCTCATAGTCGTCAATGTGAACGCATCCGACGACGCCGGTCTGAGCCCGTCCGTTCATGATCTGCCGGTAGAGATAGAGAGTGCGCTTCGGGTCGCGGATCAACACCCCGTCCTGGATCATCCGGTCCAGGGCCTCGCGGGCCTTCGCGTAGATGCGGGGATCGTAGGGATCGGTCTCTTCCGGCAAGTCGATGTCCGAGCGTCCCACGTGCAGAAAGCTGTAGGGATTGTCGCGCGCCAGCTCGGCAGCCTCGGCCCGGTCCACCACATCGTACGGAACTGCCGCCACGCGAGCGGCGAGCTCGGGAACCGGGCGAATGGCAGAAAAAGGGTGAAGTCGCACAGAGTGCCTGATGAAGTTGCTAGCCGCCCGGCCGCACCGCACGCTCTCCGAGACCGAGCGCGCCGTCTACCAGCAGGGCCAGAAGCGCTGCCGGGAGCGCCCCGGACAGGATCATCTTGGTATCCGACAGCGCCAGGCCGGCGGCAATAAGATCGCCCAGGCCACCGGCGCCGATAAACGCCGCCAGAGTCGCGGTTCCCACATTAATTACGGCAGCGGTACGGATTCCAGCCATGATCACCGGCGCGGCCAGAGGAAGCCGGACGAGCCGGAGAATCTGGCGAGGGGTCATGCCCAGCGCCCGGGCGGCTGCCACCGCATCGGGCGCCGCGTCTCTCACTCCGGTGTATGTGTTTCGTAGAATGGGATACAGGGAGTACAGAAACAGGGCGACCACGGCTGGCAACACACCGATGCCAAGAAGCGGGATCATGAATGCCAGGAGTGCAATGCTCGGAAGCGTCTGAAGCAGGCCGACACTGCGGATTACGGGTTCTGCGCTGCTGCGTCGCCGCTCGAGCGCGAGCCCCAGGGGCACGGCGCAGGCGACGGCCCCCGCCAGAGAAATGCCCACCAAAAACAGATGGCGAACGGTCAATCCCAGGATGACACCACGTTCGTCCCAGAGATAGCCGAGTAGTCCCCGCGAATCGGTTGCCCTGCCACTTCGCCCCGCACCCGACTGGACCTGTGTCAGACCCAGGGACAGAAGCGCAGCGGCGGCTACTCGGGCGACGGGTACGCCATCCACCTCGATCCGGCGGTTCAGGCGCCGCATGTCGTGTTCCGTCAGCAGCCCGCTGAGCTCCGTCAACGCCGCCACACCAGCGGGGATCTCTCTCAGAAATGCCTGACTGACCAGCGCGGCGGCCTCATACGGCGGGAAAAAGCCAAGATCGTCCTTCAGGACCACCAGGTTGTATCGGACAATGAACCCGTCGGTTGAGTAGCCGTCGATGACATCCACCTCGCCGGCAGCCAAAGCCTGGTATTTGACTGCTGGAAGGAGCGCTCGCACGTCACGAAAGCTGATGCCATAGATCTTCTGAATTCCCGGTAAGCCGTCGGGCCGTCCGATGAAGTCGGGGGTCAGGCCGGCCCGAAGTGATCGTGCGACTCTCGCGAGGTCACTCAGGGTTACCAGTCGATAACGCTCCGCGGTTTCCCGACGCACCGCGATGGCATAGGTGTTCTCGAACCCGAGTGGAGGAAGCCAGCGAGCGCCATACCGTCGGCGGAACTCGCCGGCCACACGCCGGTATACCTGGCGTGGATCGCGGGCCGGTCGCTCGCCCAGGATGGCAAGAAGACCGGTACCGGTGTATTCGGGGTAAGCATCGATCCGGTTGGTGCGAAGTGCCTCGAACGCGATCTCGGTTGCTCCCAGCCCCGGCCGGCGCTCCACGGTGAAGCCGCGGAATTCCAGGAGCTGGGCAAATATCTCCGCCAGCAGATAGGACTCACCAAATGGCTTGGACGCAATGATTACGGGCCGAGGCTGGCGTTGAGCCGCAGTAGGTGCAGCTGCAGATGCGGTGATCCCCAGCACCATCGCCAACGCTCCGAACATCATGCAGGCAGCACCTCGGCGCGTTGGAGAAGTTGGCGGACATACTGGCTCGCCGGCTGGTGGCGCAACTCGTCTGGAGCAGCTGTTTGTTCTACCCGCCCCTGCCGCATGACAGCAACGCGGTCACCCAGGAGGAACGCTTCCCGGAGATCGTGAGTGACCAACATGGTGGTGATCGCGAGCTGTCTCTGGAGTGTGCGGAAGGATTCTCGGAGCTCGGCACGGGTGATGGCGTCCAGAGCACCGAACGGCTCGTCCAGGAGCACGACATCGGGGTTGGCGGCAAGGGCCCGAGCGACTGCCACCCGCTGTCGCTGCCCGCCCGACAGTTCGCGCGGCCAGCGGTTGCTGAACACATCTGGATCGAGGCCGACGAGCTCCAGTGCTTTGGAGGCCAGCTCCCGCGCACCGGTAATACTGCGAAGACGAGGGACCAACTCGACGTTTCGCCGAACGCGCCAGTGGGGAAGCAAGCCGCCGTCCTGCTGCACGTACCCGATCCTGCGTCGAAGCGCGATCGGCTCCAGTGCGGCGACGTCGACTCCTCCCACCAGGATCGTTCCCTCATCGGGCTCGGTGAGCCGATTGAAGCAGCGCAGCAGAGTCGTTTTGCCCGAGCCGCTCTCGCCAACCAGCACGACGCACTCCGCCGGCTCGACGGTGAGCGACACCCGGTCCAGGGCCACGATCGAGCCAAAGCGTTTGGTCACGTTGTTCGCCCGGAGCGATGGCTCTCGGGCATTTGACTCGGGAGTCACGCCCGCCATCGAGCATACGCCCAGAGTACCGCCAGACCGATTTCAACCGCTGCATCGGCAAGATAGATACTCGAGATGCGACCGGAGAGCGCATACACGAGATCGATACCGGCAAGACCGAGGGCGCTCCCCATTGCCAATGCAACGATCTCGGTAGTCACCCGACGGTTTCGCCATGCCAGAAGAAGGACAGCGCCGATCACGGTTACGAGTACACCAACAGTTCGCACCAGCCAAAGGTCAATCTTGGGCCCGGTGACCAGCTGAAAGCTGTCGATGTCGAGCAGCGGCCAGACACCGGTGGCGACATAGAACGCGCCCTGCAGCAACGCAAGCTTCAGCAGCATGTGCTACCCACCACTCGAGAAGGTCTGGCGGCGACGGTTGATGGCAGGATTACTCGCAAAGTACCAGACTCACGTCTGCTCCACAGCGGCGCCCGGGCACAGACACACATCTGCCGTCGCGACACGCTGCAGAAAGGCGCAGCCGGGACTGAGCAGCAAGTGCCGTGATCACGCAGCTACCCCGAGCTACTAGACACTCATTGCAGCGCGACCGCGCTGCCAGCACGACATGAACAAAAGTGCATTGCACCCAAGCGCGAAAGTTGCGTGCAGCTCAGAGTCTCATCACTGCGACATTCGCTCGAAACCTCGGCACATGAGGGCGGCATGTATCGAATCGAGCTCTCACCTGGCGAAGAAACTGTCTTCAGATCAATCGAGGAGCTGGCAGTAGCGATCAAGCGAGGAGTGGTGACGCCTCGCGCCCGCATTTATCACAATGCCAGCAGTAAATGGCTGCCGATCCAGTTTCATCCGCACTATAAGACAGCCGCTTCCATGCCGCTGACGTCGGCAGCTCTGGTTGCGGGGCCACCGGTCAAAGCTCTCTCAACGTTGAAGCTGGATCAGCCGAGTGAACCGGATCCGATTGCGCCCCCACTCCCCACCTCCGCGTCACTGGAGAGCACCGGGTCCAAACCGGGCGAGAAAAGCAGCCGCAAAACCAAGGCGTCGCCCGAATCCTCTGCCAAGCGGCGCCGGCGAGCCAGCGCGAAGCCGCGGCGTCAGCTTCGGATTGCACTCGTCGGAGCGCTTCTGATCGGCGGGGCTCAGTGGGTGCTGTCCGCGCCCCTCTTCTCGCGCGCGGATGCCCCCGTGCTCCTACGAGCGCATCGTCAGTTGATCTCGGTGCCCACGGAAGCAATGAACCGAGTCAGCTCGCCGAATTCCGCCGGCATGGTACCTGTCATAGCCGACTCGCCAGCAGCTACGGCTCCGCTCGATCAGCTGAGCGACAACACCGGTCCCACTGTTCCCAGCTTTGGAGGCACCTCCGTCGCTGTGCCGGATATTGCCGCTGAAGTCGATCCGACCGCCCCGCAGATCAATGTGACGTCCAGTCCAGGCAGAGACTCGGCGCGATCCGGTTCGGTCGATTCGACCCAGTCCAGAGCTCTCAAGGGCAGTCGCCGTTAAATCAGCCGTGTGACTCATCCCACAGCAAACCGTCTCCCAAACGGCTGATAATCCAGCCGTCGTAAGTCCTTATTTATCAACAAGTTATGTTGATAAACCTGTGGATAACGACGATCCGGTGTGGAAAACACGGGAACGTAGCGGCGTGTGCCTGGTGCCGGGAGGCTGACACATGGCGAGAGCGATCTGGAGTGGCTCCATCAGCTTTGGAATGGTCAGCATTCCCGTGAAGCTGTATGGCGCGACCGAGAGCAAGGACATCTCGTTCAACCTGCTGCACGCCACGTGCGGCACTCGCCTGCAACAGCGGCGCTGGTGCCCGACTGACGAAGTCGAGGTGCCCTGGAACGAGACTGCCCGGGGATATGAGTACGCCCGGGGGCAGTACGTAGTGCTCACCGAGGAGGACTTCGAACGCCTCCCGCTCCCCAGCAAGCACACGATCGAGCTGTCCGCGTTCGTTGAGGAGAAGGAGATTGACCCCGTCTTCTATGAGCGGAGCTACTACCTGGAGCCGGCCGACCGGGCCGAGAAGCCGTACGCGCTGCTGCTCAAGGCCTTAGAACAGCGCGGACTCACCGCCGTCGCGACGATCACCATTCGCAAGAAGGAGCAGCTCTGCGCCATTCGCGCCCATGATGGCACGATCATGCTGGAAACGTTGTACTACCCGGACGAGATCCGGACCGAGCGTGGGATGAACCTGAGCAACGTCAAGGTTTCTGACCGGGAGCTCGAGATGGCTTTTACGCTGATCGACATTTTCCGGAAGCCGTTCGACCCGGGCGAGTACCATGACCATTACCGCGAAGCGCTGGCGGAGTTGATCGAGGCCAAGCTGGAAGGCAAAGAGGTGGTACAGGCTCCGGCGGCCCGCAGTACCAGAGTCCTGGATCTCGCTGATGCCCTCAAGCGGAGCGTAGAGGCGGCAAAGAAAGATCAGGCGAAGCCCAAGCCGCCAGCACGGGCGCGTAGTCGTAGTCGTACGACCAGGCGGACGCGGACGGCTGGATGACCCAGGTTGGTGCCGAGATCGGAAGCGTGCTCGACCAGCTCGAAGCCCGCCAGCCGAAGATGGTGCTGACCATCGACGAATACACGCTGCCGCTCACCAATCTCGACAAGGTTCTCTGGCCTGGTGCGGGCCGCAAAGGTGGCTTCACCAAGCGGGATCTGCTGCGGTACTTGACCCTGGTCTCGCCCTGGCTCCTGCCCCACCTCAAGGGGCGTCCAATGTTCACCACCCGCTACCCCGACGGAGTCACCGGCAAGAGCTTCTATCAGAAGCATTGGGACAAGCCGCCGGCTTTCGCGCGGACGGTGACGATCTATTCCAGTCACAACGAGGGAGACAGCGACTACCTGATCTGCGACAACCTCGCCACTCTCTTGTTCCTGGCACAGATGGGTGGACTCGAGCTCCATCCCTGGTTTTCCCGGGTCGATACCTTACCTGACGCACGGGGAAAGAGCAAAAAGTTCTCCGGCTCGGAAGAGAATCTCGAGCGATCGGTTCTGAACTATCCTGATTTCGTCGTTTTGGATCTCGATCCCTATCTCTACTCCGGGCGCGAAGGCAAGGGGGAAGAACCGGAGCTGCACCGCAAGGCGTTCAGGCAGACCTGTGACCTGGCTCGGCGGCTGCGTGACCTGCTTGCCAGCCTCGGCCTCGAGATCTTCGTCAAAACCTCCGGTCGCACCGGTCTTCATCTTTATCTGCCCATCGTACGCAAGTTCGATTACGACGCCTCCCGAACCATCGCTGAGACCATCGGGCGCTATGCCCTGCAGCAGTGGCCGGGCGAGGTCACACTCGAATGGGCCGTGGTGCGCCGGACGGGCAAGATCTTCTTCGACTACAACCAAAACAGCCGGGGCAAGTCGCTGGCCTCGATCCTATGTCCCCGGCGCCATCCTCTCGGCACGGTGTCCATGCCCGTCGAGTGGGATCAGCTGGACCAGATCTATCCCACCGACTTCACCCTTCGTACGGTACCGGGGTTGCTGGAGGAGCACGGTGACCCCTGGGAAAACATCCTGTCTGCCAAGCAGGATCTGGCTCAACTGCTGGAATCGCGGGGGGCTGTGTGACGCGCTCGCTGAAGATGCTGGCCAAGAGCGCGCCTGGCGGGCTTCGGTACCGCACCCAGCCAACGTGGATTCCACCCATGCTGGCAACTCTGACCGAAACCCTGCCCACTGAAGGCAAGTGGCTGTACGAGCCAAAGCTCGACGGCGTACGTGCCCTCATCTACGTCAGTGGTGGTGACGTCCGGATGTATTCCCGTAACCGTAAGCCGCTCAACGACGCCTATCCCGAGCTGATCGACGCACTGGAGACGGCGGTACGAGGCGATGCGGTGCTCGATGGAGAGATTGTCGCGTTCGACACGGAGCGGGGGGTGACGAGTTTCGCTCGTCTGCAGCAGCGGATGCAGCTTCGGGATCCGGTTCGAGCCCGGCGCAGCCAGGTCCCGATCCATCTGTATTTATTCGACTGCCTCTTCTATGAGGGGGTCGACCTCACCGGTCTTCCTCTGGTAGATCGTAAGGCTGTCCTGAGAGACGTGGTGTGGTACGACGATCCCATCCGCTTCACGCCGCATCGCACAACCGGCTCGGCGGAAATGCTCCGTGACGCGTGTGCCCAGGGCGCCGAGGGCATCCTCGCAAAGCGGGCCGACTCCAGGTATGTCAGCGCACGGTCGACCGACTGGCTGAAGCTCAAGTGTACGAAGCAACAGGAATTTGTCATCGGTGGATACACGGCTCCCCAGGGCTCGCGCGAACATCTGGGGGCTCTGCTGGTGGGATACTATGAGGGCAAATCATTGCGGTACGCGGGAAAGGTAGGGACGGGGTACGACCGCAGAACTCTGGAGCACCTGTATCAACGGCTGCTGCCGCTCCGCCGGTCGGCCTCCCCGTTCTCCGAGGGCCCGGCGCCCGCCGGCGAGATCCAATGGGTCACCCCCAAACTGGTAGCCCAGATCGGCTTCTCGGAGTGGACCTCGGCCGGCCTGCTGCGGCATCCCCGCTTCCTTGGGCTTCGCAACGACAAATCCGCACGGGAGGTTCGCCGCGAGGACTAATCTGCCTCGCAACCCGCAGCAAAACGCTCATTCCACTACCTCCTCGCTGGCGACCACCTGTTCAACTCATCTGAAGACAAATAGTTAGCTGAATTAATTGGGCTGCACGGAACTTGCCGGAGGCTCGCTCGTTCGCAACTCCACAGACCCATATCGGAGCTCCACATGCGCTCAGCTCGGACGCTGATCGGCTCGCTTCTCGCCGTGGTGGCGTTACTCAGTTTCGACGCCGGAACGGTCGAGGCTCAGGGAAAGGCCAAGCACAAGCACTACATCGTCTCGGCCGACAAAGCCGTCAGCATAACCCGAACTGTGCTGGTGCAGCGGGGGTACACCGTTGTGCGGATCGACCGGGTGGGCGGCACCCACGTCGTGTACTACCGGCGTGGCAACATGGGCCGTGGGAAGGGCAAGGGCCCCATCCAGCGGATGGTCATCCGGACACTTCGGGACCGGGTGGTCTTTGAGGACGCCGAGCCCTCGGTGCTGGTAGACATCGATGTAAAGCTGAAGCTCTAGGCTGTCATCCTTCCCCTCATACTGAACCGGAGGCGTAATGCGTGGCAACTCGTGGGTCGCTCGCATGTTGTTGGCCGGTGGTGCACTGCTGACGGCGGAGGTTCATCCCGCACTGGCGCAGCGGATCAGCATCACGCCGAACGTCGGCATCTACGTTCCGACGACGGAGCTGGTGAAGGCCGCGAGTGGTGAAGAATTCAAGCAAGAAATGAGCATCACGCTCGGCGGGCGTCTGGGCGTTCAGCTAGGGAACCGGCTCGGACTGGAGTTTACCGGAGCCTACGCCCCCAGCGATCTGAAGGTGACCGCCAGCGGATTCGGTGACCAGAGTGAAGACGCCAACGTCTTCACCGGCAGCGGCCGGCTGACCTTCCACGTGATTCCTTCCACGAGCCCCGTTTCATTCCTGGTCACCGGTGGAGTCGGTGTCGTCAACCGCAGCGGTGCCTTCTATGCAGACGTCGAGAACAAAACCGACATCGGCGGCACGCTCGGGGCGACCGCCGGCTTCCGCCTGGGCAGCCTGCTTCGTATTCAGGTGAGCGCGGAGGATTACATCTACAAGCCGAAGGCTGAAATCCCCGGCTTTGGTCCGGGGGATGAGAAGAAGACCCAGAACGACATTCACCTCTCGTTTGGAGTGGGCATTCCCCTGCTCGGGCTGGGGACGCTCGGAGAGTAGCCAGCCGGCTACGGCGTGGAACCAACGGGGGTGGCTTCGCTTACGGAGCCACCCCCGTCGATTTCTCAAGACGATCACTCCGGAGTGTGACCCGAAGCACACCTCCTCTCTTGTCGGCTTCACAGCGCTTCCGCCCTGACCTCCCCAATCGTATATGTCGCCCGGCCTACGCCGGCGGAGCAGAGGGGCGCCTATCAAACCAGCGCCAGGTTCTGTTACCACAACAGCTTCTGTCACAGAGGAGTGGGTATGACAATCTCAAAGCTGATGGCAACGATTCCCGGTCTGGTCACCGCTGCCATCTTGACGACCACGGCAGCTCCGTCTGCTGCCGCGCAGGGCGGAGTGGAGCTCACCCCATGGGCGGGGGTGTACATCCCGACCAGTAACTCGGTCGGCGCCTTTGATGAAGATATCGAACGAGATGTCAGCGTTGCCGGTGGCGCCCGGCTTACCTTCTGGGGTAGCGGCATGTTGGGTTTCGAGGTAACCGGCGGGTATGCTCCGGCGAAAATTGGAAACGAAACACTCAACGAAACCGGGAACACCGATCTACTGCTGGCGAGCGGTCGGCTCCTGCTGGCGCTCTCTCCAGTTGATAACAGCGTAGGATTCTATATCGCCGGCGGGCCTGCCCTGCTGGCCCGCGGCAGCAACCCGTTCGATGATGATCGGAGCAGCACCGACATCGGCGGCGTGCTCGGCCTGGGATTCCGGTTTGGTGGCGGTGATGATAATCGGATCGGTTTCAGGATCGATCTCGAAGACTATCTGTACAATGGCGACTTCGGCGGCGGCGACGACTTCCAGAACGACCTGGTTGCGTCAGTCGGTCTGTCGATCGCGCTAGGCGGAAGCGCAGACGACTGAGTCGCTCACTGCGCTGGTACAAAGGGGGATGTTGCGATCTGGCAGCATCCCCCTTTGTCTATGCGGAACGATCTCGCTATCGCGGTGGCGAACGTTATCGGCTCCTGCCTCCACGGCTGCCACCCCGGCCTCCGCGGCTGCTGCTGCGGGAACCACCGCGGCTGCTTTTGCTCCGGCTCGCACTGGAGCGGCCCCGACCTCGGCTGCTACCCGTGCTCTTGGAGCTTCTGCGGCTCCCACTCGACTTCCGACTGCGACCCGCGGCAGATTTCCGTCCGGAACGCGAGCGAGAAGACTTTGCGCGGGACGCGGCTGCCCGTCCACCCTTCTTCCCGCGTTTGCGCGAGGACGTCCGCGAACCTCGGGACTCCTCCTCTTCTTCGTCCATCAGCTCTGCCTGACGCTTCGATTTACTGCGTGGCATGATGGTTGACCTCCAGCTTGGGTGTGCCCGCATCGGAACGTGCAAAAGCACTGGGGACATAACCGCCGACGCGGCGACGCTGCTGTGGGTTGGGTCACATCAGGGAGCCGGTCGCCAGTCGCTAGTCGCCACTCGCTAGTCGCAATCCAAGTTGACAGTGAGCCCGTCAGTAACTTCCCTCTGAATACTCGAGCGATTGCCGACGAGCGAACGCATCGCGTCACATTGACAACGAGCAACTCGCGAGCGGCGACTGAAAGAAGGTGGGTGGAACGGGCCAGTGGCCCGTTCCCGGCGAGATAGAAAGAAGAAGGGGGAAGAGATGGGAGATTACAGCGAAAGCGCTGGATTGAACGACTCGTCCGGCCATCAGAGCAGGGGACTCAGGGCTTATTCGGACGTCTCGCGGTTCGCCGTCCAGCAACGCTCCCACTGTCGCCAAGTATAGATCGGTGAGGAGGAGCCGCTGTGCGGTGGATCACACGTCGCTGGCAGTCTGGCGCTGCGCCTTGAGCTCTCCCAACGCGGTTCGAAGTCGGCGGGCACCCTGCGCGGTGGGATAACGGTCGATCAGACGGCGCAGTTCGCCCATTGCGCGCCCGGGCTCATTCAGTCGGTGTTCGTAAAGATCCACCAGCGCCAGCCCGACTCGGAAATCATCTCGCGACGAGAGCGGTGCCGTGCGCAAATTGTCGAGCTCGACAGCTGCCGTCTCAGGATGTCCTAAGGTCTCGGCCAGCAGTGCAGCGCGCCGCAACGTTGCCTCTACACGCTCCGCGGGATTCCGAGCACGATCGGCATAGGCTTCTGCGGCAGCCTGGTAGTGTCCGCGCGCGACGAGCGTTTCAATGGACGAGTAGCCGTCCGCCGCGCGAACCAGTCCCACGTTGGCCATCAGATGAAAGAAGCCATCGATCACCGGCTCCAGCACACCCGACATGAATCCGACGACGAGACCATAAACCGCCCAGAGCGCGCCGACGAGCTGGAGGAATCGCGGATCGCCTTGGATCAGGGCGAGCAGCACGGCCACGAGGGTGCCGAGTAGCGCCAAGGCCCCGACGGCCAGGCGCACGAGACCGAATGGCTCCTCGCTCGAGCGGCTGGCCGGATCGAATGCACTGCGGCTGGAGAATGTGGAACGCAAGCCAAGAAAGTAGAGAGTCGCTGGAGCGCCAGCAAGCGCGCGAGTGTCTCTGTCGGTTGACTTTCCCGCGAAGCCGGGCCTAAATCCCCCGAGACGTGAACCGATCCTCACCATAGGGGGCCTCGTGTCGCAGCCGGTCTCCCGGCGAACCTTCCTGGGGGCGAGCGGGTTGTCAGCCGCCGCCGTAGCCTGGCCTGCCTTGTCGTCGGCCGTCGTGCACCGGAGTTCACGTCGAGCCGCCGCAGTGAGCTCGAGCAACGGGTTGCGTGCGGTCAATCGAGCCATGGAGCTGGTGCTCGGCGGCAGCGATACGCTCGATGCTGCCGTTGAAGGAGTGAAGATCCAGGAGCTCGATCCCGCCGACGACTCCGTGGGATACGGCGGCTTGCCGAACGAGGATGGGGTCGTTCAGTTGGATGCTTCCTGCATGCATGGACCCAGCAAACGCGCCGGCGGGGTCGCCGCGCTGGAGGGCATCAAGACGCCGAGCGCAGTCGCGCTGCTCGTGTTGAAGTACACCGATCACGTTTTGCTGGTCGGCGAGGGCGCCAAGCGTTTCGCACTGTCCTATGGCTTTCAGGAGGAAGAGCTGCTGACAGCCGCATCGCGCCAACGCTGGCTCGAATGGCGTGCGAACCGGTCCGCCGAGGACGATTGGCTCGATGTGCCGGAGAACGAGTCGATGGTGACAGGCCGTCCCACCGGTACGATCAATCTGAACGTCGTAAATGCGAAGGGTGAACTCTCGTCGGTTACCACCACCAGTGGACTGGCCTGGAAAATCCCGGGCAGAGTGGGTGATTCTCCCCTCGTGGGAGCCGGCCAGTATACCGACAACGACATAGGTGCCGCGGGCTCGACCGGACGGGGCGAAGCAAACATCATGGCGTGTGGGGGCTTTCTGACCGTCGAGGGAATGCGCCGCGGACTCAAGCCAACCGATGCTTGTCTGGAGACGCTGAAGCGCGTGGTACGCCTCACCCCTGCACGCCTGCTTCGCGATGGACGGCCAACCTTCAATCTGACGTTTTACGCAGTCAACAAGGCCGGTGACTTCGGTGCGGCGTCACTGTACCCCAGCCGCTATGCCGCTCATGACGGGAAAGAAGGGGCGCTGCGAGACACGGCCCATCTTTTCCCGAGGCGCGCGTGAGACGGGTCGTATCACTGGTACTCCTCGGCTTGCTGGGCACAACCCAGCTCGTGGCCCAGGGGGAGGACTACAGCGGGGCGCCCTGGCGCACCAGCTTCTTCCCTTATTTGAGCGGCGGCACGAATGACGGGCCGGTCCTCAACTTCAGAGTGCGGTATTGGCAGGCCGCCGAGTACGAGGACCGGGTCACAGCGAATGCTGCACTCGATGCAGAGGCCGGCATCACCCCACGTGGGGGACGGCATGCCTTCGTCCGGTTCCGGGCTCCGCAGATCGCCAACGGCTGGCGCTTCGACACTGGGGTAGAGGCTGCCCGCGAGGTGCGCTTCGGCTATTTCGCGCTGGGAAACGATACCGAATACAACAAGGACCTGGTCACTGCGGCCCAGCCGTTTCTTTACCGCGTCCGCCGTACCCGCTACCGGGGCGTGGCCGAAGTCACCAGGCATATACGGGGGCCACTGATGGTGGCCCTGATGGGTGGTATCGAACGGGCGCGTTTTACTTCTCTACCGGGACCCTCTCTCTTCGCTGCCGACTTCAATTCCGATGAGCTGAAGCAGGACGATGTCTCCGGCCGGCTCGCATTGATTTACGATACCCGGGACACCGAATACAACACCCATCAGGGACTCCTGCTCGAGGCGGGCGCTCAGATCGGAAGCGGTGGAGACGGCTACACCCGGCTCTATACCCTGCTCCGAGCGTACCTGATGCCGCGCGAGGGGACCGTTGTGGCGGCGCGAATCGGGGCTTCGGGAATGGGCGGAACCCCGAGCCTCGACGCCCGCTATACCATTCCTGGCTGGGAACGCGAGGTTCCAGTGCTCGGCGGAGAATATTCACACCGGTCACTCGACACCGGGAGATTGGCCGGGCGCCACCTGCTCTTCGGCAATCTGGAGGTGCGGCACGATCTCCTGGCATTCGGCGACCTCGGAGCCATTACTCTGCTGGCTTTCACCGATGCCGGGCGAGTGTTTGAGGAGGAAAGTTTCAGACTCACCTTCGACGACCTGAAGGTGGGTGGAGGTGGCGGAGTGGCGCTTCGGATTCTCCGCCCTACCATCTTTACGTTCAACTTTGCCGGCGGCCCGGACGGTTTCAACTTTTCCGTGGGCGGTGGATGGATGTTTTAACGGCGGGGCAGCTGGGCTGCTGGGTAGCGGGACGGTAACCTGAGCGTCCGGCAGGATTTCAGAATTCGGGACGGCCGTTCCCCGATGCTGCCCGTCTATCCCCCAGCTTCGCTGCGTCCAGCACTTCTTTAAGCGTGGTCTCCCCCCCGTCCCGCGCGTACCACTTCCGAACCTGTGGATACAGCTCAGCCTTCGGAAGCACCGTGCGGTTGGCCATTACCCATCCCTGCAGCTCGGACGGTCGTGGACCCCAGTGGCCGAGCTCCTGAAACGACTCATCCAGCGCAATAACGATGGGGATGGACCGGGCCCCGTTGGTGAGGTACTGGTTCATGACTTCGGGATTGGCGTCGCGGCCGATGATGCGGAGCTCGAGCTCCGGCACGCTGTCCACGAGCTTGGCAATCACCGGAACCGTGTTCGACGCATCGCCACACCAGTCCTCTGCAATCACCAGCAGCTTCCGCCGAGCTCCCTGCGGCACAGCAGTGCGGGCCCATTCAGGCACCCGGGCGAGGCGATATACGCCCTGCCACAAACCACAGTGCTCAGGCTTGCACGAGCTGACGAACTGCTCGAACGTGGCGGCCTGTTCCCATAGAGTCTTGAAGTCGAGCATGCAATGCAGGTCAGATGTCTTCGATATTGATGCCGCGCTTCGCCAGCTCTTTCACATACTCAGCAAAGGGAATGGCTTCGTCCGGTGTGTGGACACCCTTGGCAGTCACCCGTCCATCGACCTGCATCTGGCCAGTAATCGAAAGAGAGTATCCGGTGGTCCGCATCATCGCGCTGATTCCGTGCGTGCTGTCGTAGAAATCCAGCAGACGAAACGTGATCGTCCGGTTCTTGCCTCCCTTCTTTCCGGTCACCTGGACCTGGAGTGCAACGAGGTCCCGGCCATTCGGTTTGGATAGTTTCGGGCTCACTGCCGCAATGAATACGTCACGGGGCACCACCTTGCTGCCCTTTACATCGATGGGTGTGTTGTCCAGCAGGCCAAGCTCGCGAATCGGGCGCACCACAGCCGCGTGCCCGGGATACCGCAAGGTCTTGTACTCCATCACTTCGATTTTTCCCTGATAGGCGAAGGGCAACGTGCTGATGCCTCCACCGGTGTGAAAGGCTTCCAGGGTGCCGACAGGTGAGGGGAACTCCACGGACTCGACTTCGCTGAGCGCTTCTACCTGGACCGGCTTTCCCCCGCGGAGAACCCAGGACGGCGTGGTGTAATAATCAAGTGCCCCTTCGAGTGAATAGACAATTTGGTAGTTCAGCGGTGGCTCGGGGCTCTGCGGCAACCCGCCCACGAAGATCTTCACCTTTTCGGCGGTATCGAGTCGGCGGATTCCTTCGGCGGCTAAGGTGTTTACCATGCCGGGGGCTAGGCCACAGTCGGGAATGACTGAGATCCCCTTCGCTACCGCCTGCTCGTGCAGCTTCCTCTGCTCCAGAACTATCTCGGTGTTTCCGCCCAGATCGGAAAAGTGGCAACCGTCCTCGACCGCCGCCTTGGCCATCTGTCCGTTGTAGTAATAGGGAATGGCGCTCATGACGGCGGCCTGACCGGCAAATGCGGCTCGAACCGCAGCCGAATCGGAGACATCAAGCCTGACCGTACGAAGCCGTTCGTTCCAATTCCCCGCCGACAGGAACTTGGGGAGCCTGTGCCGCAAGTCCGCCAAGGTGACCTGTTCGACAGCCGGGTTCTGTAGCAGGTCATACGCGCAGGCGCAGCCCTGGAGCCCGGCGCCGAGCACGAGCACTTTCATGAACAACCCCGAGTAGATGGGCAAAAGCCACGGAAACTACGCTTGGAGGGCAGCGACCTACAATAGGAGTGACGCTCGCTCTGTGGCCATCAGCCGCACCTTACCGCTGACCCCCGGCTTCAGGATCCGGCGTGCTCTCGGACTGAAAAAATGTCGGCTGCCGCACTCCTGGGGGGGCGTTTGAGACGTGTAGCAGCCGAGGGCGTCCCTTCGCCAGCGGGCGGATCTGGAGCAATCCTCCCGCCGTGAAAAATGCTACTGAATCAGTTCCCCACCGCACTGGATCATGGGCTGCCTGGGCAAGGATGCTCGTCCGGCCGGCACGAGTGAGGACACAAAGATCATCCCCCCGTCTACAGGGCACGACACGTGCAAACACCGGGTCCCCGAGCAGCACCGCCAGACTGGATTCCGCGGCGGCACGGGCTGTGTCCGGGACCGGCCGGGGGTTGGGTCGTTCTGGGGGCGCGTCGAATTGATAGAGGTTCCCTTCGGTCTCGACGACCACGGTGCGCCCCTGGTCACTCCATGCCACTCGTTCCGGCCTTCCCGCCCCGTCAGGTAATTCGAGCTCGCGCTCCGCACCGTTCAGCAGGTTCATGACCCACACCGAAGCAGGGGTGGAATCACGGAGCGACACACCGCGCAGAAAAGCCAGATCGACACCGTTTGGCGCCAGGGCAGGTCGCAGCTCCGCCACCGGGGTGAAGGTGATAGGGTGTGCGGGTCCGCCCTCGGCCCGAACGGCGTACAGATCGCCGCTCACGCCGCTGCCCCCGACGAACACCGCGTATGATTCCCGGCCCACATCGATCTTTCCGCGCAGCGGAGCCACTGTGCCGCAGGCGACGGCAAACAAGAGCGTGAACAGTAAACAGTGAACAGTAAACAGGGTTGCCACGTGCTGGCTTAGCCAGTGCGGAAAGCGGGTCCGTATCAGAGCGCTGCCCCTGTTCACTGTTTACTGTTCACTGTTCACGCTTGCCTTCAGTAGCCACCAGTTCTTGGGGTCTACCTCGATCTGCTTCGGCCTGCGCTGTATCCCTTTCACCACGTGTCTGCTGCTCCAACCGTTCACGTCGAGCCGGACCGGCGTTCGATCCACCAGCAGTATCAGATTGGGAATCCGGTAGGCGCCCCATGTGCGGGGCTGCGTCTGATGAATCTCCAGCGACAGCTGCTCCCCCTCGTGCTCCCATCGAATATCCAGCGTTGCGTATCCTGGCTGGAGCAGTGCCTGGTGGAAATACCAATCCAAATCGCGGCCCGCTGTCTCCGCCATGATACGGGCAAAGTCGGCTGAGAGCGCAGTGCTATCCTTGTGCGCCGTGTAATAGCGCCGAAGGCCGGTGTAGAAGCTCGAATCGCCCACCAGGCCCCGGAGCTGATGCAGGACCCACGCACCCTTCTGGTAATTGTTGCTGTTGAGCAGACCCATGAGATCCGTTGCGGCGGTGTCGAGAATCGGCCTGCTGGTTGCCTTTGACCCGAACACAGCCGTGCGCGCCCGGCTCATCGCGTCAGCGAAGGCACTGTCACCATCGGCATGACCGCTCCATAGGGCGGCCAGATACGTGGCAAACCCCTCAGACAGCCACAGATGGTGCCAATCACCCTCGGTGGCTGCGTTCCCAAACCACTGATGCGCAGTCTCGTGGGCTACGGTCGATTCACTGAGTGTCTTGTCCTGGTAGCGTTTCTCGTCGTAAAAGACGGCGGTTGTGTTCTCCATGCCGCCGAATCGGGTGCTCGACTCTACGTGCGCCAGGCTGCCATAGGGGTAGGGGGCGACCCGAGTGCTGAAGAAATCCAGCATCTGCCCCGCCCTGCGGAAAGGCCCATTTACCGCGTAGGCCGAGTCCTGGGGATAGGTCCACACAGTGAGGGGCACACACTTGACTGAACAGGCGGCTGCTGGAAGCGGCGTACGAGCGAGTCGCCCGATGCCAACCACCATCGTATAGACCGGAATCGGACTGCCTACCCGGTAATGCCACACCGCGTTCCCTTGCGAGAGCGTGTCGATCTTCTCGAGCACTCCGTTCGCGATCACCTGCTGCCCCAGCGGAGCCTGCACATGGAAGGCGGCAGTTGCCTTGTCGCTAGGATGATCCTGTGATGGCAGCCAGAGATGGGCCCGGTCGGGCCAGTTGTCGGCGAAGATGGTGCGGGAGCCGTACTGATTGGCTCTGATGATCAGACCATCCCGCGGATAACCTCGGTAGCGCACTCGGGTACTGAGCGTCTCCCCCGGCTGTTTGTCATGAGGCACTCCGATCCAGCCCCCGCCCCGGGCGAACCTCGTGCGAGAGAGGCGCGTGTTTTCCCTGCCGTCCACCAGAACTCGGATTACCCGCATGGAGGAGTCGAGCTGCATCTCTACCATTTCGGTGGACCGGAGCAGCCAGGTGATCTGCACCTCGCCCAGAATGTGCGCGCTCGTATCACTCGGGATCAGGGTCACGTCATAGTGCAGCGCATTATGCACCGGACGGATGGTGTCCGTTCGCGCGGCCAGGGGCGATTGTGCTTGCAGGAGCAGCAGGAGGAGGAGCATTCAGTCGGAAAGCATAAACAGTGAACGGCGGACGGTGAACAGGGAGAAATTAGAACAGTCGTAACCGGCAGAACTCTCAGCCACCCCGTTCACTGTTACTGTTCACCGTTCACGTTCTTCACTTGCCCAGCCGCGCCCGGAAGAACTCGAGGATACGCTTCCACGCATTTTCCCGCTGCGGAGTGTCGTAGCCCTGGCGTCCGGGCTTGAGGAAGCCGTGCCCGGTGTTGCGGTACACCTCGTAGGTGAAGGTCTTTCCCGCGGATTGCATCTTGGAAGCAATGTCCGGGAGACTCGCATTAATCCGCTCGTCGTTTTCCCCGTAGATGCCGAGCACCGGCGCTTTGATTCGTTTGACGGCGGCGGAATCGGGGGGTGGGCCATAGGCTACTACGGCAGCCTTGAGATTCGGATTGTTCGTCGCGTAGCGAAAGCTTTGGCCTCCACCCCAGCAAAACCCGATCACCCCGATCTGGCCCTTCTGGACAGCAGGAAGCTGGTTCACATACTCGAAGGTCGCATCGAGATCAGAAGTGACCCGCTCGGGCTCCAGGTCGCCGATGAGCTTCCGGGCCTCACCGTCGTCTTTGGGCGTCTGTCCGTGCTTGGATGACAACAGATCCGGCAGAATGGCGACGAAGCCCTCCTTAGCCAGGCGATCGGCCACCGTGGGCTCCCATTCGGTGAGCCCGTAGATCTCATGGATCACAATGACGGCCGGCGCTTTGGTCTTCCGCTCGGGATAGGCCACGTAGGCCCGAATGGTTTCGTTGCCCCGCTTGATCTTCACCCACTCGCCATGGGTCGTAGGCTCCTGCGTTATGCCCGGGGACCAGATACCTGCCCCGGTGGCGAGCAGCAGGGCGAGTTTCAGCCACCTCATTACGGCAACTCCCAGAATTGAACCTTGTTTGCCATCAGCTGTGGCACCGCCACTCGGGAATCCTTCTCCGCGAAGTCAATATCCGCGGGCGAAGGGATTCCCGAAGCAACCTTCTTGGGCTGGTTGTTCTCCAGCACGAACAAACTCGAATCGGCCCAGCTGCTGATCAGCAGGCGGCCGTCCGGCAGGGCGACCACACCATCATGTTGTCCGGGACCGGTAGCGATCGACTGGACGTCCTTGTCCCCAGGTTTCCAGCCGTAAATTCCTTTTCCTCCAAACGAGACGATGACGAAGCGCTTGTTGCGCTCGTCCCAGGCGATCCCGTTGGGCCCTTCGAGCTTGGCGGAGCTGATCACGGTGGCGGCACCAGATCTGGTAATTCGCATGATCTGATCAGGACCGGGATGGGACATTTCACCCTTGGGACCGAAGATCACCCCGGTGTCCGTCATGTAGACAGCACCGTCCGGGCCCACCGTCGCACCATTCAGGAAGTTCACCCGACCCCGAGCCTGCACAGTTGCGATGGGAGCTCCGGTGCGCTTGTTGAACGCACGGGCAACGTCAATGTCGGCCACCCAGAGGGTATCACCCTTGATGGCAAGCCCTTTGGGCGCGTTGAGAGTAACGCCCTTCTTGCCACCCTCGATGAACCTCAGGTTGTACGGGGTTCCGTCCGGACGGAGCCGGCTGATGTATCCATTGTTGTCTTTCCCGCTTGGGTTGCCGTTGACGTTGGAGACGAACCAGACATCGAGGTCGCGATCGTATCGTGCCGACTCCGGCCCCTGGAAATTTGGTGTCTCTCCAACCTTTCGGAACCTCGCCGAAATTTCCTCGTAGACCGCGGCAGATTCGGCTAGTGCCCGGTCCTCTTCCGCAGTGCGGGAGTCCCGCCCGCCACACGCGACGAAGCTGAGGCCCATTCCTGCTGCGGCAATGGTCAATGGCATGCGACAGCGCTTCAGCATTGGGTTCTCCCTGAGGAAGAAAGGCAAGTATAAGCGGAAGGTGGGGTAGCGGGGCAGCAGGCCGGCAAAGGCCAACCTCCTCATCCGAGCCCATGCGAGTCTGTTCTAAGCTTCTTCCAGCGCACCGCCCGCTCGGGCAATCTGCTCGCCCCGCACCCGGCCCGCATCGAAGCGTCGAGCTGCTGCCAGCATGGTGTCGATTGTCTCGTCCACATCCGGAGTTCCGCCCCGCTTGAAGCGGAGTGGATTGATCCGGGCAACGACGAAGGGCCGGAGATAGGGGCTGTCGAATCCCCGATCCTTCAATCGTTTCATCGCCTCGGTGACAGCCTGATCCAGCTCCAGTATCCGCGCGGCGCGTTCTCGCCGGACCTCGAGGGCCTTCGGAAGGGGTGACGTCAGAAATTTTTCAGCCCGGCGGAGTACGGGATGATAAGCTCCGCCGGCAAATCGGCCGTTCTCCTGATAGCACAGGCCGATCGTGAGCAGCGCCGGCTCCTCGAACTCGATCTCAAAGTCACGTTCCGGCCGGTCCTCGGTCTGCGCCAAGAGCTCGGCCAGCCGAATCACCTCTATTGATCGCTCCCGAAGATTGTGCGCCTTCTCGGTGTTGAGCAGGAGAATGCGGTGGGCAACTTCAATATCCGGAACCACAATGGCTATGCAGGAACGGGCTCCCAGATGTCGCAGGGCGGCCAGACGGTGGTTCCCGTTGGGGGTCCAGTACGTGCGGCCCCTCGCTCCGCTCGGGGCAGGCTCTTCCCGTCCGTCAGGTGTCTCTTCCACAACCACGATCATCGGATCGAGATACCGGCCCAGCTTGTCCATGGCAGCCGAGAGCCGCTCTACATGTGGCTTGGACAGGTCGCGTTGGTACGGAGTGGCCTCGACTCGATCGATGGGAAGGGCCGCGAAGATCTGCCAATTC
>DATADG010000232.1:0-1886 GCA_036258655.1 Gemmatimonadales bacterium
GGAGCCTTTGCGTCCGGCCTGAGCTCCCGCCCATCGCGTCCATTCGGGATAACTCGCCCGTGGGGCACACCGTAGAACTTGCAAACGTTCTCCAGCATCCACGCAGAAGGAGCGACGACCTGATCGACGCCGTTGAGTCCCGCTGTCATCTTCTCGCGATAACTATTCCACTGTTCTGGAGCGGGGTTGCCCAATACGCTCTGCCACCAGGAGAGCACGCAAGAGTGGGCCACCGCTAGAGTCGGCGCTGGCCAAGCCAGCGAGCCATGTACCGGCTCGTTCAGATGGATGACATCGGGATGAACGTGCGACGCAAGCTTGAGGAGCCAGTCTCCGGCCTGGTCCACGTCCTCCCAGGGCTGATCCATCCAGGGCAGCCGGTACTGGCTTTCATACAGCTCGAGAGTGGCGACGGTTCGCGCCTCATTCCGCTGCTCGGGGCTCGCGAACCCACCCATGGTCGCCAGAGCTACTTCGATGCCCTGCTCACCCAGAGCACGGGCGAGCTCTATCGAATAGGTCCAGACGCCGCCAACTGTGTCGGCGCTCATGAGAATCCTTCTAGGCGAACCTGATCGCATGATCATGAGCCGGCTCGGGCGAGGATAGGTCCCCGGTCATTCAGCGTATCAGTGACAGGTGCTCGGCGTCCGTAGATCGCGTCGATTGCTGCAGCGACATCGACCAGCTGCTCGGCGTTTTCATCGAATCCCCCGCCCAGGCGCAACCGAGTTGCCCAATCGACAATGGCGCGACCGCCCCACTGGTCCGGAGGGCCGCAGAGACGCTCCCGGTTGGTGCCCCGGAATCGATCAGCGGCGAAGTCGTAAAACGACCCATTCACATTGCTCAGCATGGCCCCGCCCTCGGTGCCAAAGAAAGACGCCTGAATGACGGCGTCGCAGCCGGCGGGCAGGTTCCAGGAGCAGGCGAGGCGCACAATTGCGCCCTGATCCAGCTCCAACGCTGCGACCGCGAAGTCTTCCACCACACCGGCGCGCTCACCCAGCGGCTCACCCTTGGCGAACAGGTAGCTCGAGACATCGCGGACTCGGGCGGGTTCTAAAGTCCAGAGTGCCAGGTCGACTAGGTGGATTCCGAGATCGATAACACAGCCGCCGCCTGACAAGAGTGGGTCGTAGAACCAGGGCTTATCGGGCCCGTACGCGTTGTGAAAGACCAGATCGACGGCGTAGATCCTGCCGAGCTCCCCGCGATCGATCAGCTCACGAATGCGGCGGACTCCCTCCACCCAGCGATAGGACAGATCCACTGCCAACAGCCGGTCGGCGGCTCGAGCTTGGTCAACAACCCTGCGAGTTTCCGCGGCAGTTCGGGCCAAGGGTTTTTGGCAGAACACTGCAATGCCCCGCTGCAAGGCATCAACGGCCTGCCGCGCGTGGAGCGCGCTCGGCGTGGCGATGACCAGCCCATCGAGCTCATGGTCCAACAGCTCCTCGAAGGTGCGCGCGATCGGCACCGAGACACGCTCCGCCGCGGCCAGCGCTGCCTCTGGATTCGAGTCGCTGACCGCGACGATTTCGGCGACGTCACTCTCGGCGAGAGCCTCGAGTCGGTGTCGCCCGATCCAGCCCACCCCGAGAAAGCCAATGCGCGGCTTCACGTGAGCACCAACGCCTTCAGGAATCCATCCGGGCGCTTCTGCATCAGCTCGAAGGCCTGAGAGAGCTGGTCCAGACGAAACGTGTGAGTGTACAGCCGCGCGGGATTGAGGATGCCGGACGACACCGCTTCCACCGCTCCCCGGATTCCCTCGACGTGATCAATGCGCACGAGCGCGATCCTCAGGTGTACGTCGAGGGAATCCGGGGAGCGGTGGAAGCGGTGTCGTCCGGCATCCTCAATCCCGCGCGGCTGTACACTCA
>DATADG010000233.1:0-2950 GCA_036258655.1 Gemmatimonadales bacterium
TGGAACCACATGCAGCAGAAGCTCATGCGCGGGCTGGGTGTGGTCGCCATCGAAAACCAGGCTCGAATATGACACTCCTCTAGCGTCCCCGGTCTGGGGACCCGGCTCGGTCGCGGCGCGGCGACCACCTACCCGCGCAACCTCTCCTACTCGGACTGCATCGTGTTCGAGGGGTCCAACATGGCGGAGTGTCATCCGGTGGCGTTCCGCTGGCCGATGAAGGCCAAGACCGAGCACGGGGCCAAGCTGATCCACGTCGATCCCCGCTTCACCCGCACCAGCGCGATGTGCGATCTCTACGCGCCCATCCGCGCCGGCAGCGACATCGCCTTCCTGGGCGGCCTGATCAACTACGTCATCAACAGCGAGCGCTGGAACACAGACCCGTTCTTCCGGGAGTACCTGGTCAACTACACCAACGCCGCGACCTTGATCCGTGAGGACTACAGGGACACGGAGGACCTGGACGGGGTGTTCTCCGGGCTGCTGGAGTACAAGAAGAACATTCCGGAGTGGCCCTACGACGGGTTTGTAGGCCGGTACGAGACCGACAGTTGGCAGTACGCCGGAAACGACGAGGAATTCGGCGAGCCCCGAGGAGGCGAGGAGCTGGAGGGCCCCGGACGAGTAGAGCAGCAGCGGCGGGCCTGGAAGCGGGAGCCGTTCGACCAGGTAATCCGTTCGCTCAAGCGGCCGCCCCCTTCGCGCGACCCGACGCTCAAGAACCCGCGCTGCATCTTCCAGGTGCTCAAGCGCCACTTCAGCCGGTACACACCGGAGATGGTCGAGAAGATCACCGGCTGTCCACCGAGCACGTTCAAGCAGGTGGCGGAGACCATTCTGGCCAACTCGGGACGGGATCGGACGACGGCGTGGGCCTATGCGGTAGGCTGGACTCAGCATACCAATGGCCCTCAAGTGATCGGCTGCTGCGCACTCCTCCAGCTGCTCCTGGGCAACATCGGCCGGCCTGGTGGCGGTGTCATGGCGCTCCGGGGTCACGCCTCGATTCAGGGCTCGACCGACATTCCGACACTGTACCACAGCATCCACGGCTACATGCCGCATCCGTCGGCGCTCAAGGATCACCGTAATCTCAGGCACTACCTGGCCACCGAGGCGCTGCCGACCGGCTACTGGGCCAACATGCCCAAATTCCTGGTCTCCTACCTCAAGTCGATGTACGGCGACTCGGCGACAGCGGAGAACGACTTCGGGTACGACTGGCATCCCAAGATCTCCGGCGACCATTCCCACATGCCGGTGTTCCTGGCCATGGCTGACGGCAAGGTCAAGGGGATGCTCTGCGTGGGGCAGAACCCCGCCACGTCGCTCAACGCCGCCGTGGAGCGGAAAGGCATGCGGCGTCTGGAGTGGCTGGTGGTGCGGGACAATTTCCTGACCGAGACTGCCACCTTCTGGAACCGGGCGCCGGAGATCGAGGCCGGTGAGGTGAAGCCGGAGGATATCGGCACTGAGGTGTTTTTCATGCCGGCGGCGCAGGTAGCGGAAAGCGAGGGGAGCTTCACCAATACGCAGCGGATGCTCCAATGGCACTTCAAGGCCGCCGAGGCGCCGGGGCAGTGCCGCTCGGATCTCTGGTTCACCCATCAGCTGGCGCTCAGGCTGAAGAAGCTCTATGCGGACAGCACACTGCCGCGAGATCAGGGGTTCAAGAACCTCGTGTGGGACTTCGATCCCGATCCGGCCGGCGGACAGTCGGCCGTGGAGCGGTCGCGCCGCCAGGAGAAGGCCGGAGATCAAGCGGTCGAAGCGGAGAGAGCGGGAGGCGCGAACCCGGCGGAAAAAGCTGGGATCGTTCGCCCGACCGACGGGCCGCCCGACCATCCCGCCGGTGAGCCCGACGCAATGAAGGTGCTGCGGGAGATCAATGGGTACATGACCGGGAATCCCCAGCGACATCTCACCGGATTCGGCGAGCTCAAGGACGATGGGTCCACCACCTGTGCCTCATGGATCTACTGCGGCGTGTTTCCCGCCCCGGACAAGAATCTTGCGGCGAGGAAGGTGGCCGATCCGCCGGACACGGTCGGGGCGCAGCTGGAGTGGGGATGGGCCTGGCCCGACAACCGCCGGGTGATCTACAACCGCGCTTCGGCCGATCTCGACGGGCGCCCCTGGAGCGAGCGAAAGAAGTGGGTCTGGTGGGATGGGAAACAATGGACCGGGTACGACACGCCTGATTTTGCGAAGACCAAGGCTCCGAACGCGCCGGGCGATCCCAAAGGCATCGGGCTCGACGCTCTCTCGGGTCGTCAGCCGTTCATCCTCAAGCCGGATGGAGTCGGCTGGCTGTTCAACCCGGCAGGATTACTCGATGGTCCATTGCCGACCCACTACGAGCCGCTCGAATCGGCAGTCCGCAATGCGCTTTACAAGCAGGACACCAGCCCGGTTCTCAAGTACTGGAAGCGGGACGACAACCCGGTGGCAGCAATCGGCGACCCACGTTTCCCCTACGTGATCACGACCTATCGTCTCACCGAGCACTACCTCGCAGGGGCGATGAGCCGCTGGAATCCCTGGCTCACCGAGTTGATGCCGGAGCTCTTCATCGAGATCTCGCCCGAGCTGGCCGGGGAAAAGGGAATCCGGAACACGGACTGGGTGCGGGTGAGCACGCCGAGAGCGGTGATCCGGGCCAAGGCGCTGGTGACCCGGCGGGTGCGGCCGTTCCGCCTGGGCGACAAGGTGGTGCATCAGGTGGGCATGCCGTGGCACTGGGGCTGGGAGGGCGTGGTGAAGGGCGACGTGGTGAACACGCTCACCGCGATGGTGGGGGATCCCAACGTCAGCATCCATGAGGGGAAGGCGTTCGTGTGCAACGTGGAAAAGGCATGAGAAGCGGGGCAGCAGGGCTGCAGGGCAGCGAGCCCATGGGCTTCTACACCGACACAACCGTCTGCATTGGCTGCAAGGCGTGCGAGGT
>DATADG010000234.1:0-6124 GCA_036258655.1 Gemmatimonadales bacterium
TTACTGTGGGAATGGTCCGATGATAGGCGATCAGCTCTCGGAGATAGCCGTAGTAGCTGGACGGACCTTCCGCCGAGCGGGCCTTTCGGTACCCGGGATCGAGTAACAAGAAGTCCGGGTAGTAGGGATACGCGTGATAGCTGGCAAACCAGCCGGCAGGATTCGCAGGCGTAGCCTCGACCAGGGTAGCATCCAGCGCCACCGCATCATTCTCGTATTCGACCTTTGTGACCTCGCTGCGGCGTCCCGACCGCTTGCGCCAACGGGTTTCCTCTGCGCTGGTCGCCTCAGTGGGATGGTGGAGAGGATCGAGTGTTGGCCAGTTGGTATAGGCAATGGGGCGAAGGGCGTTGTACTTGCCGGCCTCGAACTGGAGCATGAAATCGCACTGCTGAACTAGCCACACGTCCATGGCGGAGGCAGGCCCGCGGGTGCGGAGATACGATCCCGTATAAGTGCTGGGCCGGTTCCGGCTAACGAATTCCTCGACCGCGAATGGCTCCCATTCCCGGCCGACGATATACCCGAGCACCCACGCTGAAACATCGGCATCGTAGCGCCCTCCAGCATGTCCGCGACGGCTGGGAATGTTTGCGGCTCCGTGGATGACGTCGACAACCTTCTTCAGCTCATTCTGGAACTCACCCTTCCAGCCGGAATCGTTGAAATCGTGTCTTGGTGGAAGTTCGGCCCATACCCCATGGACCAGCCACAAGAGTCGTTGTGGGTGTGCCAGGTTCCAGGCTCGGAGTGCCCGGTAGAATTGCGGCGGCAGTATGGTGTACAGCCGCAGCGTATTTGCGTTCATTGCGGCAAGAGTATCGATCCACCCGGCATACGTCGCCGAGTCCTGGGGAAACTCCGACGGAAACCGGCCCGGGAGCGCAACCCCGAAGTTCACGCCCTTGATGTAAAACGCCCGCCACCCGGAACCGGCATTCACCTCGAAGCCCCGACCGCGCGTCCGTGAGGTTACCTGGAGAGTTGGAGCACGGCGTTGCGGAATCGGCAGGATCGGACGGTCCCAATCTGGTGAGATGTCATCCAGTAGGCGGCGAATTTCCTGGTTCGCGGGAGCAAGGCTCAATGCTCTGCGTGCAGCCAGCACGGCAACAGCGGTATCTCCCAGCCGAAGACTGCTCCGTGCCCGGCCATCCCAGGCGTCCGCATTGGTTGTATCGCGAGCAAGGACACTCCGGAACATTGAGTCAGCATCCTGGGTTCGGCCTAGTCTGAGTTGGGCCAAGCCCAGCCCCACTCTGGCGTCGATGCTTTGGGGGCAGGCTTGGTGGGCGACAGCAAAATGCTCGGCTGCTGATTGGTTAGCTCCCGCACGGTAGGACCTCCAGCCCGCCTCAAGGGCGGTCATAGCCGACCGCGGACAGGATACCTGTGCGGTGGCGCGAGTAGGGAGCAGCAGCGTTAGCATCAGGTTGACGCTGGCAACGGCGGCGCTGGGGGGAAATTTCACGCGCATGGGATAGGGTAATAATCTAGGCGCACTCTTTCACTGTCCTCAGTACTCCTTAATTGCCTAAAAACAGGACGTTTCACTCCCCCTACGGATTACTAAGTGTTTATCTTACAGGGTGATAGATGGTGGCACGCGGTTCGCAGCGGCTGTTGAGCAATGGTTCGTTGTCGTACCGCGTACTCCACCCGTTGGTTGATGCTGTGTCCCCGGCTGATCCGGGAGGTGCCATGATAACCGCCCTGCTCCTTCCTCTGGTCCTTGCTGCCGATTCGGGTGCTCGTCCGCCGGCGGCAGGTCAGCTCCATGACGATCCCCCGATTCAACTCTGGATCAATAATGACCGGCGTTTTCTGCCCGGCGAAGAGGCCAAGGTCCAGGTGCGTACGGAAGAGGATGGTTATTTGCTGGTCTTCCACGTTGACCCGGAAGGATTTCTCCGAGTCTTGTTTCCGATCGATCCGGACAGAGACAACTACGTTCGAGGAGGAAAGAAGTACGAAGTGCGAGGTCGCGGCGACCGTGAGGCGTTCGAGGCTGACGGGAAGGGCCGAGGCACCGTGTACGCAGCTGTCTCCCGCGCGCCCTTCCGGTTCGAGAATTTCGTAGTGGGCGACCACTGGGATTATCGAGCGCTGGCCCCTTCACGCCTCTCGAGCAACCCGGAGCCTGAGCTCAATGAGCTGGTGCGGCGAATGGCGCAAGGAGATTTCGATTACGATCTCCTGACCTACGACGTGGTGGAACGGGAGTCCTACGCGTCCGCTTATTACCCCAGGTATTACGGTTCAGTTCACGATGATTGGTGCTATACCTTCTCCTGCGGCCGCTACTATTACGGCTCGCCATGGAGAATTTCGATCTATTTTGGGCGGCCGTACCGGTACTACTACTACGATCCGTACTTCTACGCCTACCATCCCTTCTATAACCCATTTTTCTACGACCCCTACTACTACGCGCCGGCGTACTACCCCCGCTATGTCTACTCTCACCGTTACTACTACCCCTGGCGTGACCGGTACTATTACGACCGCTACTGGGATCGGTACACCCCATATCGTTTTCGGGGAGGAGACGGGTTTGTCGATCGGTACCGCGACCGCCGGTATGACCTGGGTCGTTCGGTGAACACGGTATATCATCCGCCGATTTCACCGGTACGCGAACCATCTGTTGCGCGCCCGGCTCGCCGCGTCATCGAATCACCCAGCGCGGAACTTCCAAGCGGCGTAGCTCGGCGGCGGCTGGGAGACGATGTCAGACGAGTTCAGGGCCGACCGGTAGAAGCCCGACGTGCTCGGCCTGAGCAGGCCCGTGAGGAGCGCTCCGCCGGCGAGCCTCGGCTCATCCGGCGTGAGGTCGAAGCGCGTTCTCCTCAGGAGCAGCGCACTCCTCGGGAAGCGCGTTCTCCTCAGGAACCGCGCACTCCTCGGGAAGCGCGTTCTCCTCGGGAAGAACGAGTGCGTGAAGCGCCCCGGCCTGCCGACCGGGCGCCCGAAGCCCAGTCGCGACCTCCGCGGCGTGAAGCAGATCGGGGAAGCTCTGCACCTCCACCCCGCGCCAGTGGCAGGGCTGAGGGCCGAAGCTCAGGCGGTGGAGGCAGAGAAGCCGGCGAATCCCGTCCCAGGCCCGATGGAGAACGCCGCCGCCGGTAGTTACCAGATCTGAGCTCGTTGGTCCTCAGGCCGTACCATCGGATCGCCAGGCTTGCACCCAAACGCCTCCGCAAATGCCGGCATATTCGAGAGCGGACCTATGGTGCGGAACTCGGGCGGAGCATGCGGATCGACATTCACTAACAGGCGGGTGAACTCCGGACGGGTTTTGGCCCGCCAAATCTGAGCCCACGCCAGGAAGAACCGCTGAGGGCCGGTGAGACCGTCTATGGCTGCCGGCTCCGGCTTCCCCTCGAGCGATCGCCGGTAAGCTCCATACGAAATCAGCAGCCCACCCAGGGCAGCGATATTCTCACCCAGGGTCAGCTTTCCGTTCACGTGCAGTGAATCGATGGCTACGTACTGGTCGAATTGCTTCTCGACTACTTCGGCGCGGCGATTGAACTCCTTGGTATCGGTCTCGGTCCACCAGCCGCTCAGGTTGCCGAAGGCATCGAACTGCCGCCCCTGGTCGTCGAATCCATGGGTGATTTCGTGTCCGATAACCGCTCCCATGCCACCATAGTTCACGGCGTCATCAGCCTTGGGATCAAAAAAGGGCGGCTGCATGATGCCGGCAGGGAATGTGATCTCATTGGTCGGAGGGTTGTAGTACGCGTTGACCGTTGGTGCAGTCATTCCCCACTCCGTGCGGTCGGTTGGACGACCGATTTTGTTCAGGTCCCGCCGAGTTTCAAACGATGCTGACCGTAACATGTTGCTCACGAACGGTCCCGATCGTGCCTCCAGCTTCGTGTAATCCCGCCACTTATCCGGATAGCCGATCTTGCTGACAATGGAATCGAGCTTGGCGTAAGCCTTGGTCTTCGTCTGGTCGCTCATCCAGGTGAGCGTCGTGAGGCGGGCCCGCAGCTCGGCGCGTATGTTCCGCACCATCTCCAGGGCGCGCGCCTTGGCCGCGGGAGTAAAGTGCTGCTTGACATAGGCCTGACCCAGGATTTCGCCGACGGCGTTGTCGGTCAGTGCCAGACATCGCTTCCAGCGCGGTCGCATCTCCTTCACCCCGCGCAGCACCGTGGAGTTGAAACGAAAGCTCTCCTTGACGAATGGCGAGCTCAGCGCGGGAGCGGTGTTCGCGATCAGATTCCAGCGCAGGTAGGCCTGCCAGGTCGTAAGAGGAGCAGTTCGGATGAGTGAGTCGTACGTCTGGAGGAACTTTGGCTGCGCTACATTGATCTCTTCAACATCTTGGAGTCCGAGATTGGTGAAGTATGTCGCCCACTCAAACGTGGGCGTAGACTTCTGCAGCTCATCAACGCTCATCAAGTGGTAGATGGCCTCCGGGTCCCTTTGCTCCTCTTTGGTCATCGACGCGGTCGCGAGCGCGGTTTCCAGGCGCATGATCGCCTGAGCCGACTGGGCGGCGCTGGACTGCCCGATACCCGAGAGGTGAAGCATTCGGGCCACATGGGCCAGATACTCGCTCCGAATTTGCCGGGATGCGGAATCAGTCTTCAGGTAGTAATCCCGATCAGGCAGGCCTAATCCACCCTGGTATGCCTGCGCGATCGTTCGTGAGCTTTTCTTGGCATCAGGCGTGGAGTGGAAGGCAAAGCCCGCTGGAATCCCCATGCTGTGCAGGTGCGCAATGCCGGACTGTAGGTCACGACGGTCGCGGATTGCCTCGATCCGCTTCAACTCAGCACGTAGCGGTGCGATTCCCGCCGATTCCACGGCGCTCGAATCCATACACGTACCGTAGAAGGTGCCGAGCTTTCTGAGATTCGGGTCAGTCGAGGACGATGCATTGCGGGCCGCGTCGGTCAGGACGCCTCGGAGGGCAGCATAGTTCTGCTCCTGCAGCTCGTTGAAACTTCCCCACCTGGGTTGATCCCCGGGAATGGTGTTCCGCTTGAGCCACCCACCATTGGCGTACCTGTAGAAATCCTGGCACGGTGAGCAGGTGGTATCCAGGTTAGCCGGTTCAAGTGGTTTGTTCTGGATCTGCGCCGATAGGGAAACAGCAGCAAAGAGGCAGGAGAGCGCCACCGCGAGGGAACGCTTCAGGGGGTGCATCGAGACTCCATGGAGGGTGAAGACGATCTTCAGGCCTTACGATTCGGAGCGGAGCCGGTTTCGACGCGCATAGTCGAGCCCCCACTCCATCATCTCGGCGCTCCGAAGTCCGATCTGCATTGCTTGCTCTATGGCATCCTGCTCCTCCATCTCCCGGTCCAGGATAAAGTAGGGAATCAGCGCTCCGCCGACCCGATTGCCGCTGCCACAGTGGAAGAACACAGTACGATTCCCCGCTCCACGGAGGACAGAGAGGATTTTGTCCAGGGTTGCGTCGTCGAGCGCACCGGCGCGAACCGGTATGTTCACGTATTCCATCCCCAACTCCTTCACCAGCGCCGGCTCGTCCACCAGGCGGGGCTCCATTGGATCCCGGACATCGAGCACTATGCTGCCACCAGCCTGCTTGAGTGCGCGCAGCTGCGACGCCGTGGGCTGGCCACCGGTGAGGACATTAGGGAGCGCCTGACACGCGTTAGGTACGCCACTCAAGGCTTCGAGGGGAGTTGGCATGGGGTGAATAGTACCTCTTACTTTACAGGCGTGCTCCATCTCGCCATAGCCCAGATACGTCCCCACAAAGGGGCGTACGAGCAGAATCTCTGCCGGATCGGCGCTTTGTTCCGGGAGGTCGGAAACTGGCCTGAGCCCCCCGAGCTGCTCATTGCTCCCGAAACGGCCCTCACCGGCTACTTCCTGGAGGGTGGGGTGCGCGATCTGGCGGTGGCCTCCACACAGCTGTTCGATGACCTGAGCCGCCAGCACGAGGAATCCGGGGCGCCGCCACTCGATATCGCACTCGGCTTTTACGAAGTGCACGGCAACCGGCTGTACAACTCGGGCATGTACGCTGCGCTGGGTGGCGCCGATGCCGGCATCCGCCATGTCCATCGCAAGATTTTTCTTCCCACCTACGGCGTCTTCGACGAGGAGCGCTTCGTTGAAGCCGGCCGGAGCG
>DATADG010000235.1:0-19251 GCA_036258655.1 Gemmatimonadales bacterium
GGGTCCACGCTCCGGATGCAAAGCTGGCCTGCCTGCATAGTCTGCTAAGGGACAACATCCCAAGCCTGGTCTTTACCTCCAGCCGGGACACAGTGCGCTACATCCGCCAACGACTAGGTGATCTCCGTCTCGCCTGGTGTACCGGCGTTCGGGCCGGAATCGGAAGCACGACCATGCCTCGAGCCACCGTGCTCGCGTCATTTCAGCAGGCGAGCAATCCCGCCCTGGCTCCGGCTCACCTCATCGTTACTGACGTCGCTGCCGAAGGCCTCGACTTACAGCGGGCGGCTCGAGTCGTTCACTATGATCTGCCGTGGACGCCAATGCGCATGAGCCAGCGGGAAGGACGATCGATTCGGTACGGGTCTCGCTATTCACATGTCGATGTGGTCGAGTTCGCCATGCCTCCGCTGTTGGAGCGGCGGCTCCGGGTGGAAGCCACCTTGAGGCGCAAAGCAGGGTTGCCCGCAGTCGCAGGACTCGGACCAGGAGGAAGTCATATCTGGCGCTGGCGAGCGGAACTGGCCTCCCGCTTCGATGACACTGGAGGGCAGCGTGGCGTTGCTGTAGCTCCCGGCCCTACTGGCCTCCTCGCCGGGTTTGCTCTCTGCATACCAGGTGAACGCGTACCACTTTCCGCAGCTGTGCTGTGGCTGGATCCCTGCGGCACCTGGACCGAAGCGCCGAACACGGTTGCGGAGAGACTGACCGCAGCGGCAGCCCAGAACCGAACGATAGTCGCTGACCCGGTCGCAGTCGCGGAATGGATCGAGCGTTTAACAGTTCCGATTCGCAAAAGGCTAGCAAATGTAAAACGGCAACGCTGGATGATGCTGGATCAGCCGCCCGCCGCCCGACTGGTGTTGGGCCGCCTTCAGCAGCTCATCCGCGAGGCCGCCCGCAAACGCGAGGCGAAGCGGCTAGGCGAGCTGGAGCACGCCATTTCGGTTGTAGCGGGAGGACATACTGCTGGAGAGGCGGTGCTGCTGGAGCGTTTAGCCATCGCCGATGATTGGGAGTTAAGCAGGCAATTGAGTGCACTGCCGCGCACGCGACCGACCTGGCAGAGCCTCGAAGTCCGACTCACGGGTATGGTGATCTTCGGACCTCCGCATCAGCCTTCGAAAGCGGTAGCTTCTCTGGAATGCGGCTCCACACTGCACTCTTCGACCTCGACGGAACCCTAATCGATTCCATCAGGCTGATCCTGGATAGCTACCATCACACGCTGACTCACCACAATCTGCCCGCCCGAACAGACGAGGAGTGGCTACGTGGCGTCGGCACTCCCCTGCACGTTCAGTTCGCCCAGTGGCGTGACACACCTGAAATGCTGGAGGCCATGATCGCAACCTATCGGGATTACAACCTCAAACATCATGATCGGATGGTCACGATCTACCCCGGCGTGCTCGACGCCATTCGTACCATTAAGCTTGCCGGTATTCAGACCGGACTGGTGACCAGCAAGAACCGCCAGGGCGCCATGAGAGGCTTGACGCTGGTTGGCCTGGAGGCACTGATGGACGTCATGGTCTGTGCCGACGAGGTGACCAACCACAAACCACATCCGGAGCCGGTCGCGAAGGCAGTGGCGCTCCTCGGTGTGGACCCGGCCGGGACCGTGTACGTGGGTGACAGCATCCACGACATGCACTCGGGCCGCGCGGCGGGGGTGAAGACGGCCGCGGCGCTCTGGGGGCCGTTTGGCCGGAGCCATCTCGAGAGCGCCAGTCCAGACTACTGGCTGGAAACGCCGGCAGACCTGGTCGAGTTACTGACAAAACAGCAGTAATTCACTGTTTTTGCGGTCTTTTTTACTGCTCCCGCCTTCCTTCCAACACTTCCCGCAACCGCCGCATCAATACTTCCGCGGTAAACGGTTTCTCCAGGTAGCCTGTGCCCTTAGGAATGGAACCGTTGCTCGTGAGTGCCCGTTCGGCATACCCGGACATGATCAGAACCTTGAGGTCCGGCCTGGCGCTCCGAAGTTGGTCGACCAGCTCCAGCCCACCCATCTCCGGCATTACCACATCGGTCAGCACCAGATCAACCCGTCCCTCGTGCGCCTCGTAAATCTTGAGGGCCTCTGCTCCGTTCCGGGCTTCCAGTACGGTGTATCCATGGAGCTCGAGAAGTCGTCGCAAGGATGCTCGTACCGCGGCTTCATCCTCCACCAGGAGCACGGTTTCGGTGCCAACTTCCGGCATCCGCTGCTCCGCCGCACCTACCGGCGTCTCGGCACCAAAATGCCGAGGAAATTGCAGGGTAAATGTAGCGCCCCGGCCGGGCGCACTGTCCACCATTACCCGCCCGCCGCTCTGCACCATGATTCCATATACGGTCGAGAGGCCGAGTCCTCGGCCGCCGCCCTGCTTTGTCGTGAAGAACGGCTCAAAGATTCTAGGCTGGATCTCCGGATCTATGCCCATGCCTGTATCGCTCACACGGAGCGATACATAGGGCTCGCCCTCGAGCTCGGTGTTGGCGGTGCTGATCCGCAGCTCTCCGCCGGTGGTCATCGCATCGCGCGCGTTCAGCGTCAGGTTGACAAGCGCCTGCTCCACCTGTGCGGGGTCAACGAAGACGTTGCCGAGTTCGGGCTCAAGTTCCGTTTCCAGCCTGATCTCCGGGCCAAGCAGCCGCTGGAGCATGGGCGCAAGCTCGTTAACAGCGGCGTTGAGGGACACCACGCGGGGCCGGAGTAGCTGACGCCGGCTGAATGCGAGTAGCTGCCGTGTCAGTCCGGCGGCACGTTGCCCGGCATCTCGGATCTGCTCGACATCATTCCGCAGAGGATCACCGGGACGGAGCTCCTGGAGAATGAGATCGCTGTAACTGAGGATACCGGTCAGCAGGTTGTTGAAGTCGTGAGCTATACCCCCGGCCAGCCGTCCCACTGCTTCCAGCCGTTGACCTTGCTGCAGCTGTTCTGCCCGCTCCCGGTCGGTGGCTTCGCGACTCTTCTGCTCCGTGATATCCTCGGCCAGGAGAACCGCCCCAGTACGCTCCCCGCCGGGATCATCGAGCGGGAAGGAGGAGAGGCGAAGGGTTCTTTGGATTCCACCCGGAACCTCGACGATTATCTCCTGTCCGGCCGATGCTTCGCCCCTTTCGAGGGTGCGAACCACATCCCAGTCCGTCGGCTGCAGTGGCTCCCCAGTCGAGAGGTTCGAGGCGGGTAGCTGCGCGAGCTGATCCAGATTTTCCGGCGTGAATCCCCATACTGTAGTGCTGGCCGCGTTCGCCAGGACAACTCTACCCTGCCGATCCAGGAGCCAAAGGGCGAACGGCAGTGCATTGAGAAGCTGCTCCACCCGTTCCCCGTGACTGATCCGAGAGAGGTCGGCCATGGCTGCCACAACCCGGATGGGGCGGCCGGTTTCGTCCCGAATAATCGAAGCTCGATCCTGGACAACGGCATACGAACCGTCGGCACGGCGGAATCGGTACTCGCCCGTCCAGGTCGTTTCCTGGTTGGCAATCGAGACATCGAAGCTCTGAACCACCCGCTCCCGATCGTCGGGATGGACCCGCTGGTACCACCAATCGGCAGTCTCTCCCACGTCAGACCATCCGTAATCCAACGGCGGAGCTACGCCCGGGTCCCAGGTCATCCGATCGCTTGTGAGATCCCATTCCCGGATGGCCCTGCCGGATTCCTGGAGTACCAGCCGGTAACCTTCTTCGCGGGCACCGAGGGATGCTTCGGCTTGCTTGCGCTCGGTAATGTCCTGGATGGCAGCGATCAGGTGGGAAGGCTGACCTTCGGCGCCTGCGACCAGTGACACATTCACCAGTCCCCAAACCATCTCCCCGGAGGATTTGACGAACCGCTTTTCTATCGTGTAGCTGCGGGCTTCACCGGCGAGCAGAAGCTGAATGGCTTCCTGGTCTGCGGCCACGTCTTCCGGATGGGTGCGAGCTTCCGCAGGAAAACCGAGTAGGTCCTCGGGCGGAGCTCCCAGGAGCTCCGATAAGGCGCGGTTGACCCGCAGCCATCGCCCTTCAAGCGTAATCAGCGCCATCCCGATTCCGGCCTGCTCGAACGTGCTGTAGAGCTCCTCCTCATTGTCACGTCGCCCCAGTTCCGCCTGCTCCCGACGCGCTATCTCACGCCGAAGCTCGATCTCGGTGACTACCGATGCGGCAAGATCTTGCAGCAGGGCGATGTCCCGCTCCGACCACAGCCGTGGCATCCGGTCGACGACACAGAAGCTCCCCAGCACCTGCCCGTCGCGCGAAATCAGCGGAACTCCAGCGTACGAAACCCAGCCCAACTCCCGCAGGGCCTGGCTGTGGCGGAGGAGCGGATGGCGCCTCGCATCTTCGACGACCAGGGGCTCGCCGGTCCCGGCGACGGTGGAGCAGAACGAGAAGGAGAGGGGAGCACTGCGACGGGTTGCCCATGGCTCGGGTAAGCCTATGGTGCTCTTGAAGAACTGCCGCTCGTCCGTGACAAGGGATATGAGCGATGTAGGGGCCCCGAGCAGCCGGGCCGCCATCCGGGTGAGACGATCGAATCCTTCTTCTGGAGGAGTATCCAGCAGGGCTGTTTGGCGGAGCGCCGCCAACCGGTCGGGACGGAGGAGCAAACTATGGGTCATGTCCTGGCTGCCCGATCCCCCGACACTACAGCAGGTTGTAAGTCGCTGGTCAGCTTGCTGGTTCAGGTTGGGCCAGTAGTCGCCCGAAAGTGCCTAGTTTGGAGAAGTTACGCGGCGTGCCGGACTACGCCAGAAGTGTGCCCGGTCACAGTCGTTGTCGATTTCGAGGCGGGGACAATCAGGCACAAGCTTGCCACCTCGACCGCTGGGAATATCTTATCGCCGCTTCCCTTGCTAAAGGCCGGCTCATGAGACTGCTCCCCCGAGATGCAAAGTTCTTCGACCTCTTCAGCTCGGTCGCCGACATCAGTGTCGAATCCGCCAAACTCCAGCTGGAGCTGCTCCAGACCGATGAGGTGCGACGCGGTGCTATCGCGGACGCCATCAAGAGGTTGGAGCACCAGGCGGATGAGGTCACCCATGAAGTCGTGAGCCGGCTGGACCGGGTGTTCATCACCCCGTTGGATAGAGAAGACATCCATTTACTGGCTTCGCGGCTCGACGACGTCGTTGATCTCATCGACGGTACCGCCAGCCGCGTCCAGATGTACCACGCCGGAGTCGCACCTCGCGGCGCAGTTCTCATGGCCGACGTGGTGGTGAGGGCCACTCAAGAGCTGCGGGTCGCCGTCAAAGGACTCGAACGGAATAAGGACGGGGTGGTTCTGGAAGCCTGTGCTCGAGTCAAGCGGCTGGAAGAGGAGGGGGATTCGGTCTACCACGAGTGGGTTGCACAGCTGTTCGATGGCACGCCCGACGCCCTGGTCGTCATCAAATGGAAGGAAATTTACGATACACTGGAGAAAACACTGGACCACATGGAGGATGCCGGGAACGTTCTGGAGTCCATTTCGATCAAGCATGCCTGAACATGGACCATACCCTCCTGTACGTCCTGACAATAATTGCGGTTGCGCTCGTCTTCGACTTCATCAACGGTTTCCACGATAGTGCCAACTCCATTGCCACGGTGGTTTCCACCCGGGTGTTGCGCCCCGGGGCGGCCGTGTTATGGGCCGCTTTCTTCAACTTTGTTGCGGCGTTTGTGGTCGGCACCGCCGTGGCCAAGACTATCGGGCAGGGTCTCATCGACATCAGCGTGGTGGATCCGGACGTCATCCTCGCTGGGCTGCTTGGCGCGATCGTGTGGGATCTCATCACCTGGTACCTAGGTCTGCCCAGCTCCTCATCGCACGCGCTGCTGGGAGGCTATGCCGGAGCCGCCATCGCCAAGGCGGGGTTCGGCGCGCTGATTCTCGGGGGCTGGGTTCTACCAGTTCTGTTCATCGTGGTTTCGCCACTCCTGGGAATGTCCATAGCGCTCGGGTTGACGGTCGGGCTTTCGTGGCTGCTCCATCGGGCACGACCGGGACCGCTGGATCGCATCTTCCGCCGCCTGCAGCTGATCTCCGCTGGGCTGTACTCGCTGAGCCATGGCGCCAATGACGCTCAGAAGACAATGGGCATCATCGTCAGTCTGCTGGTCGCCAGTCAGGCGCTTTTCGCCGACCAGACCGGCTGGCTGGAGCGACTGTACCTGCCGTCAGCCGACCACATCCCACTCTGGATCGTACTCGCCGCACACGGCGCAATTGCGCTCGGCACGGCCGCAGGTGGGTGGCGAATCGTCAGAACCATGGGGACGCGAATCACCCGTTTACGACCATTCGGTGGGTTCAATGCGGAAACGGCCGGCGGGATAACCGTGCTGCTCGCTACAGGATTAGGCGTTCCGGTGAGCACGACTCACACCATCACCGGGGCGATTGTCGGGGTTGGGGCCTCCCAGAGGCTGTCGGCGGTGCGCTGGGGAGTGGCGAAGCGGATCGTCTGGGCCTGGATCCTTACGTTACCAATGAGTGCGGCCATTGCCGCATTGTCGTACCTGGTGCTGAGCAGGATGTCCTAGATGACTCATGCTGCCTGGCTGAGACGCCGGTTCTCTATGGCTTCGTGGTAGTCCTGGAGCAATCGATCATATACGTCCTCCCACGTCCGTTCCCTTGCTGTAGCCAGCCCACCTTCGGCCAGGTGTCGCCGCAAGGCATGATCCTCAAGGAGCCGACGCAGGCCATGAACGATCGAGTCGGTGCTGTTGGGCTGGACCAGCCACGCATTCCGGCCATGACGGGCAAATTCCAGGACACCCGCCGCAGAAACGGCAAGACAAGGTAATCCCGACCCCATAGCCTCGAGCAATGAGTTGCCGAAGGTCTCGGTGGCCGAGGGAAATGCAAAGAGATCAGCTGAGGCATACGCCTCCGCCAACGCTTTGTCGTGGAGGAGGCCTTTGACATGTACCCCCGGGGTCTGGCGGCGCCGGATCTCGTCTTCCAATGGTCCCCGCCCCACCAGTGCGAGTTGAGCCGAGCCTCGCACCCGCTCGAGCATTTCCCAGGCGTCCAGGAGTTGCGCAAGATTCTTTTCTCGGGCAATTCGACCGATGTACGTCACCAGCACGTCGCGCGGCCCCACTCCGAGTGATTGGCGATACTCCTCGCTTCGGAAGCGGGGGTGAAACTCATCGGGATCGACGCCTCGGCTCCAGATGCCCGTGTGAGTTACACCTCGACTGTGCAGATGGTCCCGGTAGATGCTGGACGGACAGAGCACTCGGTAGGCCTGACCGTAGAACCAGCGCAGGTAGTGCCAACCGACACGTAATGCCCAGTCGACGTTGTAGCGAGCCGCGTATTTGTCGTAGTCGGTATGGGCCGACGCAACGACCGGAAGCTCTAGCTGGCGCGCCGCCTTGAGCCCGACCAAGCCGAGTGCGAACTCCGTGGCCACATGCACCACATCGGGACGGAAGCGGGCCACGTCCTCGACTACGTCCCGAAGGCGGGGGAAGGCCCACTGTACGTCAGGATAGAGAAAGAGTGGTATGCTGGGTGACCGGTGCACCTCAGGGCGGTCCGCCTGTCCTTTGGGAAGCGGATAGGTCGCGGAGTAGACCCGGACCTGGTGTCCCCGTGCCTCCAGGGCGCGCGTGAGCCGGAGCAGGGTCACCCCTACCCCGCTCACCATTGGCCAGTAGACCTCCGAAAAGAGGGCAATACGCACGCGATAACGCTATGGCGGGCTCAGGGAGGCGACAAGGGCAGCACTACGCTTAGCGAACGGCTCGCGGCCGTCTAGATTGAAGCCATGCGAATCCGCGAGCCGGTCAACGGCGCATCTCATCTGGTCGGTCTCCTGCTCGCGGCCGCGGGCACCTTGTTGCTGCTCAGCATGGCGAGCGGACCGGAGCAGCTGGCCGCATTCTCGGTGTACGGGGCCACATTGATCCTGCTCTACGGGGCGAGCACGCTATACCATACGCTTCCCCTGCCCGAACGGCCTCTGCGAGCTCTCCGTACCCTGGATCACATCGCCATCTATTTCCTGATCGCCGGCACCTACACGCCCATTGCTCTGATCACGCTCGATGGGCCGCTCGGACTGGTCCTGCTCAGCGCCGTGTGGCTCATTGCAGCCGCAGGGATACCGTTCAAACTTTTCTTTCTTGACGCTCCGGTGTGGATCTCGACAGGTTCCTACCTCGCCATGGGATATCTGGCGCTGGTTGCCGTTGTCCCTCTCGCGCAGGCAGTGACGATCGGCGGAGTAATGTGGCTGGTGGCAGGCGGCATTGCCTACACCGTCGGCGCCGTGATCTACAGCAGCCGGAAGCCTGACCCATTCCCGGGACGATTCGGGCATCATGAGATCTGGCATCTCCTGGTACTGATCGGTAGCGCATGTCACTTCGCCTTCATGGTTTATTACGTGGTATGAAATGAACGGACTGGAAATCCGCGCCCCGGAATTTGCCGATGCGCGTCAAATCATTTCGCCCGAAGCCCTCGAGTTTCTCACACTTCTCGCCCGCCACTTTGGTCCTCGCCGAAAGGCCTTGCTGCAGCGTCGGAAAGAGGTTCAGCAGTGCCTCAGGGAAGGAACTCTGCCCGACTTTCTGCCCGAGACCCATGAGGTCCGCGAGCGAAGCTGGACGGTGGCTGCCGCGCCGGAAGACCTGAACGACCGTCGGGTGGAAATCACCGGCCCAGTCGAGCGCAAGATGATGATCAACGCGCTCAACTCCGGTGCCAGGGTGTTCATGGCGGACTTCGAGGATGCCCTGTCGCCGCCCTGGCCCAACGTGATAGCCGGACAGATCAACTGCAGGCATGCTGTTCGGCGCACGCTCGAGTACGCCAGCCCGGAAGGGAAGCGGTACGAGTTGAAGGACAGATTGGCCACGCTTCTGGTGCGTCCGCGAGGATGGCATCTCGAAGAAAAGCATGTCCTGGTGGACGGCGAGCCCATGTCCGCCAGCCTTTTCGACTTCGGACTCTACTTTTTTCACAACGCGCTTGAGCTCCTGGCCCGAGGCAGCGGGCCATACTTCTATCTACCCAAGCTGGAGAGCCATCTCGAGGCACGCCTCTGGAACGAAGTGTTCGATCTGTCTCAGGATGCACTCGGCATTCCGCGCGGGACCATCCGAGCAACGGTCCTGATCGAAACGATTCTTGCCGCGTTCGAGATGGACGAGATTTTGTACGAGCTGCGGGATCACGCGGCTGGACTCAACGCCGGCCGCTGGGATTACCTTTTCAGCATCATCAAGAACTTTCACGACCGGCCCGAGTTCCTCCTGCCTGACCGTTCTCAGCTGACCATGACTGTGCCCTTCATGCGGGCCTATACCGAGCTACTGGTAAAGACCTGCCACCGCAGGGGTGCGCACGCAATCGGAGGAATGGCAGCGTTCATTCCTAGTCGTCGGGACCCCGAGGTAAACGAGAAGGCGCTGGCCAAGGTGCGTGAGGATAAGACTCGAGAGGCACGGGCGGGGTTTGATGGCGCTTGGGTAGCGCATCCCGATCTCGTACCGGTCGTCACTCAAGTATTCGATGGTGTACTGGGGCAGGAACCGAATCAGAAGGACCGGCAGCGGTCTGATGTCGAGGTGAGCCAGAGGCAGCTCCTGGACGTCCGCGTGAGCGGAGGCAAGGTGACCGAAGCAGGGTTACGGGAGAACATCAGTGTCGGTCTTCAGTACCTCACCGCATGGTTGGGTGGCTCGGGTGCGGTCGCCATTAACAATCTGATGGAAGACGCGGCAACAGCGGAGATCTCTCGATCCCAGCTCTGGCAGTGGATTCGGCATCGCGCCCCCACGGAAAGCGGAGAGCCCGTTACCCTGGAACGGTGCCGAACCATTCTGCAGGAGGAACGCACCCAGCTGGAGCAGGACGGTGGCGATCCCGAACGGCTGGGAACCGCTGCGGAACTGCTGGAAGCGATGTTCTCGGCGGAGGAATTTCCGGAGTTCTTGACCCTAGCGGCGTACCAGCGATTGTAGCTCGCTGTTTGCTAGCAGCTAGTGCTCCGGGCCGTAGCGAGAAATAAATGGCAGAGGGAATTCATTAGCGTGCCTCTTCACTGGGGCGGCTGGGGTCGAACCAGCAACCTCCCGGTTAACAGCCGGGCGCTCTGCCAATTGAGCTACACCCCAAGATGTGTCATGATGCGAAGGGTAGGGACTCTACCTGACCGCCCCACACATGGTCAAGGTCTTTTGAAGTATCCTCTCTGAGGAGTTTTCATGGCGGCCCCTGACACGTCCGCATTCGCTGCTCTGCCCCAGGGCCTGCCCCAGCGGAGGCCCCGGGACGACGAGATCGATGTCTATGGACTTACCCATCCTGGGAGAGTGCGGACCGAGAACCAGGATCACTTCCTCATCTGCTCCCTGCGTAAGGAGATCGTTGTTCACGGCACCAGCCTGGCCGAGACCGGCTTCTTGCAGAGTGAGTCGGAGCGGCTTGCTTTTCTGGCGATGGTCGCCGATGGCGTCGGTGGCGCCGTCAAGGGCGCGGAGGCGAGCCGCGCTACGCTCGAAACCGTGGCCCAGTACGTCTCCCGCAGCATGCGATGCTACTATGCGTCCGAGTACGCGGGTGTCCGGGGGTTCTCCGAGGCGCTGCATGACGCGGCCGTCGAGTGCCATGCTGACTTATTGCGCCGGGGCGAGGAGCAGCCCGACTATCGCGGGATGGCCACGACTCTCACTCTTTTTCTTGGCGTGTGGCCCCGGGCATACCTGCTTCAGGTGGGGGACAGCCGCTGTTACCTGCTCCGGGATGATGAACTCATCCAGATTACCCGCGATCAAACGGTAGCCCAGGAGTTGGTCGACCTCGGAGTGATGAAGCCGGATCATGCCGCATCGACTCGGCTGGCTCACACCCTCTCAAGCTCGATCGGCGGGCGCCAGAGCTCTCCGGTCGTGTCCCAGCTCGAGCTGAACTGGGGCACGGTCCTGCTCCTTTGCAGTGACGGCCTCACCAATCACGTCTCCGACGAGCGGATCCGAGATCGCCTGCGATCGATGAAGTCCGCCAGCCAGGCTTGCAAGGATTTGCTGCAGGAGGCTCTTGAAGGCGGTGGGAGCGACAACATCACCATCATCGTTGCTCGCGCCTTCCCCAGAGATACTTAACCGCTCGCAGGCAAATCAAAGTCTTCCGGGACCAACTCACGGGTGACGGGGCCGCCGATGGTAAGCGGTCGCGGCGGCTCGGTCCAACCGGCTGTCGCGAGCACATCGGCAGTGAGCCGATTGACGGTGTCGTTCTCAGAGCCGCTGCGCGCGTTCTTCGCCGCCAGATCCAGCCAGGACATCGCTTCCGCAAAGGCGTACCTCTCCATCGCTTGCTGCGCCGCCACCAGCGCGTACTCGTGAGCCAGTGCAGCTTCCCCGCCCCGATCGGCATGCCGCGCAATCTCGCGCGAGGCTTCGCCCGGTTCCTGGGGCAACACCGTGTGGCGCAGCGCCAGCGCCAGGCTGCGGTGGACTTCCTGCCGGCGCACCGAAGTCAACCTCTCACGAACAACCTGGGCGATGACGGGGTGGATACAGCGGTACTTGCCGCGCGCCTCGGTCACAAGCCGCCGGTCCACCAGCGCATCTGCCACACTCGCAGCGTGGAGGCGAGACATTCCGTGAACCTGGGAGAGCACATCGGCGGGGCAGCCAGCACCCGCTACCGCGATCGTTATCAGCACGTCAGACAGTTGGTCCGGCAGTCGCTCCACCCGGGCGCCGATAACGTCTTTCACTGTCGGAGATACAGGAACCGGGCGCGCCGGCCCGCTGAGCTCACCGGACACAACAGTCCACTCTCCCGTTTCATCATCGAGCGCCAGGAGCCCCTGCGCAAACATGGTTTTCAGGAGTTCAATGACGTAGAACGGATTCCCGCCGGTTACTCCGAAGATCCGGCTGGCCAGACGCCGGGCTCCAGTCGGCGTGCTTACGTGCCCCATCTCCCGGATCATCCTCCAGAGATTCTCTTCAGTCAGTGGGCCGATGGTGAGGACAGTGGCCTGCGGTTGGGCTCGGAGGGCGCGGCAGAGCCGAGCCGCAGGTGCTTCGCGCTCGAGCTGGCCCAGGCTTATTGTGCTCAGCCACAGCACTGCCGCGCCCTCCGTCCGCCGAACGAGAAATCCGAGGAGGTTACAGCTGTCGCTGTCACACCACTGCAGATCGTCCACGAAAATTGCCAGCGGCCGTTCCGCTGAGAGTGACAGCAGCAGCTGAGCCACTCCCTCAAAGAGCCGCCAGCCTTCAACTGGATCAGCCGTAGGAACCGACTCAGGGAGGGAGGGAAAGCGCTGGCGCAGCTCCGGCAGGAGACGGGTAACCTCGGTCAGCCACTCAGGATCGGTTCCTGCAAGTCCGGGCGCGTTGAGGGCGTCCCGCAGCAACTCCACCACCGGCTCGTACGGAATCCCTCCGCGAACGTCATACCCGTGGCCGCGCAGGACTGCCCCACCATCGGCTACGACCCAGCGGAGAAACTCGTCCGCCAACCTCGACTTGCCTACCCCGGGCTCCCCCTCGAGCAGCACAACCCGGCTGCCGCCTCGCTTGACCCCTTTCCAAGCTTCGACAAGGACATCCCACTCGGGTCCCCGGCCGATCAGGCTGGCCTCGAACGAAGGGGCACGAGCATACCACTCATCCGTGATCGGCCGGTCATTATGACTTGATGCATCGGCCTCCACCCGCCGCGCCAGGTTGAGCAAGCCGCGGGTCGGCTCACAGCCCGTCTCGCGCATGAGCGTCGTTCGGTAGTCGTGATACAGCGCGAGTGCAGCACCACGATCACCGGCCAGGTACCGAGCTTCGATGCCGAGACGGGCCGCTTCATCGGATAACGGATCACTCGCCAGCCACCGGTCTGCCAGGGCGATCGCGTCCTTCCAGCGCCATTGTCCCATTGCATCCCTGGCGAGCGTGCCGAGGGCCTCCTGGTACTGCCGGAGCAGCGCCCGTCGAGTTTCGGCTACCCACTCTTCGAATCGCGGAGCGTGACGGACAGAACAGCCAGTGAGAAACCGAGGGATGTCAGTCGTAGTTGCCAGCCGTGGGTCCTGAGCGATCTTCTCCCGGAAGTTGCGCACTTCGCATTCAATCGATCTCGAGAGCTCGAGGCTGGCACGATCGCAGCGCAGGGCGTCCCCCAGTTGGCAGCGGAGCTGCTTGATCGCCTGGCGCAAGGAAGCTCGAGCCTCGGCATCCGAGGACTCGCCCCAGAGGAGTCCGGCTAACTCTTCTCGAGTGTGAGGGCCGGGTTCGAGAGCCAGATAAGCGAGCAGGCCCAGCGCTTTCGCGCTGAGTCGCGAATTGGAACCCCCGCTGATCCCGGAAGAGACAGAGGGGATGCCGAGCAGAGTCAACCTGACATCTGCCACAACAACTGCCCTGGTGGGGTGTCTTACAACGTTAGGGCGGATTCCCCCAGCGGCAAGAGCGTAGCCCTGAAGATGAGGATTCGGAGCCTCATCTTGCGTCGACACGCGGTGCTGGCAACCATTGAGAGTCGCCCACAGGAGCGAACTATCCGGCGCGATATGCTGGCGCTGGTGCGGCAGGCCTTCACCGGGGTGTACGAAGTCGAACGCGAGATCGGGAGAGGGGGGAACGCCCGGATCTTTCTAGCCCGCGATCCCAGCGGGAAGTCGGTCGCCCTCAAAATCCTGCACCCCGAGCTGCTGGTCAGCGTGGCCGCTGATCGCTTTCTCCGCGAAATAAAGCTCGCCTCACGCCTGAACAACCCTCACATTGCTCGGCTGCTCGATTCCGGAGAACGCGACTGGCTGGTGTATTACGTCATGAGCTATATCGAAGGCGCAACTCTCCGGGAGTATCTGGATAGCTCAAGCTCGAGGCGCATCTCGATTCCGGAGACCCTCAGGATCGCCAGCGACTTGCTGGACGCGCTGGCCCATGCTCATGGCCAGGGAATCATCCACCGGGATGTGAAACCCGCCAACGTGGTCCTATCGGCAGGAGGCGCCGTCCTGCTCGACTTCGGGATCGCGCGTGCGGTGGTCGCGTCAGGGACTGACGAGCTTACCCGTTCGGGTATTGCGGTGGGCACTTCGACATACATGAGTCCGGAGCAGATCACGGCCGCTCGCAACATCGATCATCGTTGCGACCTGTATTCGCTGGGCTGTATGCTCTTCGAGTGCCTGGCGGGACAGCCGCCCTTCCATCATCGAAACGAAGCGGTAGTTCTGCAGCTCCACCTTACTGAACCAGCGCCTGATGTCCGCGCCCTGCGGAGCGACACGCCGGCGGATCTGGCTGACGTCATTGGCAAAGCCCTGGCCAAAAACCCCGCAGATCGATGGGCCACAGCCTTGAGCATGCGCGACGCCCTCGCCGCGGTAACGGTGTAAGTGACGCTTACCGGCCCGCGAGATACGCTCGGGCCAGATCCGCGTAGAAAGCCCTGGCCGAGGTAACCTCCGGCAGATCCACGTACTCGTCTGCCGTATGAGAGCGTTGGCTGGTTCCGGGCCCACATTTGAAGGCGTCACGCTCCCGGAAGAAGACCCAATCGGAGCAGGTCGGGCTGCCGTAGTGAGTTGCATTGGGCCGGAGGCGCGAAGCGGTGGCGACCAGCCTCGACCCCGGCGGCGACTCACACGGCACCATGCGTCTGTAGGTCACGATGACGTCGGACGTGAGGGCGCGGCGAAGCTCCTCGGCGAGCTCTTCGTGGGTCCAGTCCGGCGTGCTTCGAACGTCGAGCACCGCGCGGGCCACAGGTGGTGTCACGTTGCGCCCGACCCCCGACTCCAGCATTGTCGGAGTAGCGGTGGCCCGCCCGAGGATCGGATGGGTGCGGCTCTCGAATAATCCACCCAGCTGGAGCAGATCTCGAGACAGCACCAATACCGCGTTGCTGAAGCTGCCATCGGCAGAGGTGTTGCCGGCGTGCCGCTGGTCGCCCTGGGCAACCAGATCCACCATCATCAAGCCCCGCTGGGCGATGGCGAAGTTCAGGTTCGTGGGCTCCCCGATCACCGCTGCGTCGATCTCACCGGCTTGCTCGACCAGCGCCGGCATGCCGCTGTTGGGAGTCTCTTCCCGAAATCCGAACAGAAGGAGCAGGCGCCCGGCATCCATCCCTCCCCTGTCCACGATATCCTTGGCCGCGTAGAGCATCGCGGCAACGGATGCCTTGGCGTCTCCGGAGCCTCGACCGTACAATCGGGTGCCGTCCAGGAAAGGCAGGAAAGGGTCGCGGGTCCAGCCCGGTCCCGGCGGAACGACATCAACGTGCGAGACGAGAGCCAGTGTCGGCCCGATGCCCCAGCCACGTAATTCTATCCGAATGCCGTCCTGGTCCCGGCCCACGTCCATTCCCCACCGCCGAGCGGTCGTTTCGATAAAGCTGGCCACCTCCGCTTCGTGACCACTTTCGGATGGAATTGCCACCAGCTCTCGCAGCAGCTGAACCTCACCTGGCAAGATTCTGTCCTCCAGGAAAAAGTGAAGAGTGTAAAGCGAAGAGTGAAAAGTAAAAAGTGCACAGATCGCACCGGACCTGTTCACTGTTCATTGTTCACTGTTCACTCTTTACTCTTCACCCTTCACTTCACCCACTAATTCCAGGAGGACGGCTCGCTGCACGTGAAGCCGGTTCTCCGCCTGATCTGCGATCGCAGAGCTCGGGCCGTCGAGAATCTGATCGTCGATCTCGGTGTTACGCCGCACCGGGTGAGCATGCATGACGATAGCCTTGCCACCCCGGCTCGAGCGCAGCCGTGAGGAGGTAAGTCGCCAATCGCGCAGGCCTGCCCGGACCTCTGATTCCTGCTGTGCTTTCCCGTACAGCCTGACGGAGCCCCACGAGTTGACGTACACGGCGTCTGCGCCAACCAGCGCATCATCGGGGTCGTCGCTGATATGCACGAACTCCCCACCGGACTGCTGCGCCGTCTTCCGAATCAGGGCAGTATCGGCGGGATCGAGCTCGTAACCCTCAGGACGAGCGATGACGACCTCCATGCCGAGCCGGGCGGCAGCCAGGGCGGCGCTGACCGCCACCCCTGGGGTGAGGATTTTGGGGTGCCAGGACCAGGCCAGCACGAATCTCTTGCCTTCCACTCTCCCGAGCCTTTCCCGCAACGTCAGGGCATCCGCCAGTTCCTGACAGGGATGCCGGCGGGCCGATTCCAGGTTGATCACCGGACGTTCGGAGTGCCGGGCGAACCCGGTAATGATCCTGCTTTCGCGAGCGGCCGCCCAGTCCGACTCCCGAGGGAGCGCACGAATCCCAATCACGTCGGCATACCGTCCCCATATTCGGGCCGCGTCGACGAGGTGCTCCTCGGCCTCTCCGTCCATGCGCGCACCGGGCTCGGTCTGCAGCGTCCAGTGCTCTCGTCCTCTTTCCAGCACGACAGAGTGTCCGCCGTGGAGGAACATTGCAGTCTCGAAACTGATGCGAGTCCTGGCACTTGGATCCAGGAAGAGGAGGGCGAGGACCTTCTTCTCCAGCCCGCCGGTGATCTCGCCGCGCTTGATTCTGGCGGCCAGGACCAACAGGCCCTCGACGTCCTGCGGCGGCCAGTCTTCGAGAGCGAGAAAATCCCGCTTGCTCACAAGGTGTTCACCACCCTTCAGCGACAGCCCGGATCATGTCGGCTAATCTCAGGACGTCCCTATGATTCAGCGTTTCGACGGGTATAGTGGGAGTACCGAAGTGGACGACGAAGAAGAAGCTTCGATGTACCAAGGAATCCCCAGGCTGCAGAGGAACCAGCTGCAGAGGAACCAGGCTACGAGCACGGGCGTGCCGGCAGTCTGGTTCCTCATCAATCGGCTCGAGACGTCAGCTCCGGGAGTCGCTCGTCGCAGCGCTGGACTCGACTCGGGCGGCGGGCCCGCCAGTGCCGGTGTCGAGGTCGTGGATGTACAACGCCGCACCAAACCCGGTGTCAGTCTCGCTTACAATCCCGCGAACCACATTCAGCGCTTCGGTCAACGTAGGTGAAAACGCAAACTCGAGGCTGGATGGTGCGGGCTCACCGTCCCTGGTCTCTGGGAGGTAGACGGTAAGAAAGCGGTCGACAATGACTGGGTGAATTTCTCGGTTTGCGGGGTGTGGCAGGCCGTGGCGACGTTCGATCTCTGACAGGATGCGCTCGGCCACGAAGAGGCGCTCCTGTTCAATCGCTGCAGGAAGCATCACATAGTTCCTCAACGGTATGCGCCGGCAGCCTGGCGAGCGGCCGGCAGTTTCACAAACGGGCGACGCCAGACGCCCTGATACCTTCTTTGTACCAATGCGAAATACCGGATGGCTCCGTAAGAGAACAAAGACCGAACCAGGTCAGGTGGTCGCACCCGTCGCCGTCATCCACCGCTCGCCAGCCTCGAGGTCCTCCCTCGTCAAGGCATGGCCGGCATTGATCCAGCGGAGCGTCACGTCGGCACCGGCTCCTGCCAGAAGGTCTGCCAGTGCCTGACTCTGTTCCGGCCGCACGATCGGATCCTGGCGGCCGGCAGCAATAAGCACCCGTACCTCGTCCAACCGGGGCATCTCCTCAGGAACCAGTGGAACCATGGGCCGCAGGAGCAGCGCGCCACTCAGACTCCCCGGGTGGAGCAAAAGCATCGCCACAGCCATGTTCGCGCCATTGGAGAATCCCAGCGCGATAGGAGGTATCGGACCCAGGCTATGCCGCTCCGTCATCTCGGCTACGAATCCGACGAGGTCTTGTGCGCGAGCCCGTATGTCAGCCTCGTCGAACACCCCCTCGGAGAGCCTGCGAAAGAACCGCGGCATTCCGTTCTCCAGGACCTGTCCTCGCGGGCTCAGGAGCGGAGCCCCCGGCGCCATGGCTCGGCCCAAGGGTAGCAGATCCTCTTCATTTCCCCCGGTACCGTGGAGCAGGAGCACCGGAACGGCGCCAGGGCGGATGCCGGGCACAAAGCGGTGAACGAAGGTAGTCGGCGTGGTATTCATCTCCCTTCACCAGCCGCAGCGTGTGGCAGGCGGAGCGGCGGCAGGGCTCGTTCAATGTCTTGGCGGTGTGGTTCATACATCGGCGGGAGCTTGAGATGCGTCCCCAGCTCCGAGAGCAACTCGTCGACTGCAAAGCCCGGCTCGTCGGTGGCAATCTCGTACAGAACTCCGCCGGGCTCTCGGAAGTACACCGACTGGAAGTACTGACGGTCGATGACCGGAGTAGCGGCAACTCCCTGAGCCACGATCTCAGCCCGCCTCTGCAGCTGTGCCTGGCTGCTGGCTGCGCGAAAAGCGATATGATGCACGGTGCCGACACCACCAGCACCGCGCCAGAAGCCCGGAACCCGACGCAAATCGATCACAGTCCCCATACCGGTCTGTGCCGATTCGAGCCGAAGGAAGCCCTCCTGTTCAGCCAACTCCGTAAACCCAAGGTTTCGGCCAAGAAAAGCGGCGGATCCGGAATCTCCATCCTCCCATATCGTGGCCCCGAACAGTCCACGCACTGCATGTTCGGGCGACACTGGTCCTTCTGCCCAAGGTGCCAGATCCTCCACACGGGAGCTCGCAACCAGCTCGAGCATCAAGCCATCGGGATCGGTGAGTGCCAGTACTTGTTCATCGAAGCGGCGGCTCGGACCCTCATACTTAACCCCATGGAAAATCAGCCGTTCGATCCAGAACCCGAGTGATGCGGGCGGTATCCCCAGCGCGACAGTCGCCACCTGGCCTGTACCCTGGCGTCCACGCCGTCCTTCCGGCCAGGGAAAGAACGTGAGAATCGAACCGGGATGACCGACGGCATCGCCGTAGTAAAGATGATAGGCGCCCGGGTCATCAAAGTTCACTGTGAGCTTCACCAGGCGAAGCCCGAGAATGCCGGCGTAAAAATCGAGGTTCCGCTGCGGGTCGCTCGCGATGGCAGTGACGTGATGGATTCCCATGAGTAATCCTCCTGCTGTGACCCGGCCGCACTCGGATCGACGGCGGATCTCCGGTGAGTCGTCCAATCCCGCTAACGCCCCTCAGGGGAACGGCGCTGATTGGGTTGGGGCTACCGGTCTAGCTGGACTGGGAACGCCGGCGGACTCGGCAATCTCCTCGGCAGCATCCTCGTCCTCCAGGTATTCCGCACGGTACATCCTGATCAGCTCAAAGAAGTAGGAGATCGCCAGAGGACCGATCAGCAGGCCCAGCAGGCCGAAATACTGGATGCCGGCGAAAGCCCCGATAATCGTCACGAAGGGATGAATCTTGGCCCACCGGCGGAAGACAATGGGGCGAATGACATTGTCGACGTTCCCCACCACGATGACGCC
>DATADG010000236.1:0-2617 GCA_036258655.1 Gemmatimonadales bacterium
GGAAAGCTGTCGCGATACACCTGATTGCCGGCCAGGTGATCGTCGTGCCAGTGAGTGTTGATCACGTAGCCCACCGGCTTCTCGGTGATGCTCCGGATTGCCGAGATGGTCTCCCGCGTCGCCTTGCGGGTGAACTGCGCGTCCACGACGACCACATCCCAGTCACGAACGATGATGAGCGAGTTGGAGTTGACCGCGAGACTCAGCGGCTCCTTCCTGATTGCGGCATACACACCGCTATCTACCTGCACCAGCTCGAGGTTCGCTGAGGCGGATTCTTCGGCGCGATGCGTTTGAGTGCTCCGGCAACCCGTCGCAACGATCAGAGCGGCCGCACTACTTGCGGCGAGGATGAAACATCTGTGACGATATGGAATGGCAGGGAGCATAGCCGACATCCGAGCCCTACGCTCCGGGTGAGACCGGTGTTTCTGTATCCTTAATAGACATATCTTTGGCGGCGCGCATTCGAGGCGCGTACCCTCACGACTATGGGTCACATGGGCGATCGCAAGCAAACGAACATCGACCGGGCCGGCGAACCGGGTGGTGCCCTGCCACCAATTGATGAGCCGTTCCGAATCCTGGTCGAAGGCGTAGTCGATTACGCCATCTTCATGCTGGATCCCGATGGGCGGGTGGTCAGCTGGAACCCCGGTGCCGAACGGATCAACGGGTACAGCGCCCGGGAGATCATCGGGCAGCACTTCTCCCGCTTTTATCCGCCTGAAGACCTCCAGGCCGACAAGCCCGCTCGGGAGCTGGCCATCGCTACCGCCGAAGGGAAGTACGAGGAAGAGGGGTGGCGGGTACGAAAGGACGGCAGCTGGTTCTGGGCGAATGTATTGATCACCGCGGTTCGTGATCCCTCCGGCCGCCTGCGCGGATTCGCCAAGGTCACCCGCGACCTCACCGAGCGGCGTGAGGCCGCGGCCAACCTCGAGCGCTACGAGGCGCTGCTGCGAGCGGTGCTGGCGACGTTGCCGGTCGGTCTCCTGGTCACCGATCGGGAGGGGCGCATCGTGCTGAGCAATCAGGCGGCGGAGCGTTTATGGGGTGAGCTGCGCGAAGGGGACGACATGATCGACCGTTACAGTCAGACGACGGCGTGCTGGGCCGACACCGGGAAGCCGATCGGAATCAACGATTGGCCGCTCTGGCGTGCGGTCCGCGATGGAGAGTCGATGCTCAACGCCGCCATCGAGCTGGAGCGGAATGGGGAGCGTAGATTCTTGTTCAAGTCCGCCGTGCCGCTTCGCGATGCGACAGGGCAGTTCACCGGCGCGGTCATCGTGGATCAGGACATCACAGATCGGCACCGAGCTGAGCAGCAGTTGGGAGAGACGCAGGCCCATCTGGCCCAGGCGCAGAAGCTGGAAGCGGTGGGCCGGCTCGCCGGCGGCATTGCGCACGACTTCAATAACCTGCTCACGGTCATCAACGCGCTGAGCCTCGCCATCCTCAAACGGCTGCCGGCCGCCGATCCCAACCGCGCCGATCTCGAGGAGATACACGGCGCCGGTGAGCGGGCCGCGAATCTCACCCGCCAGCTTCTCGCATTCAGCCGCCGGCAGGTCCTGCAACAGGAAGTGCTCGACCTGAACACCGTCGTGCTCGGCGTGGGACGGATGCTCGGCCGGCTGATCGGCGAGGACATCACGTTGCGCTTCCCGCTCGCGCCCGACCTCAACCCCATACGCGCTGATCGGGGCCAGCTGGAGCAGGTCATCATCAACCTCGCACTGAATGCGCGGGATGCCATGCCCGGTGGCGGCGCGCTCACGATAGAAACCGCCAACGTCCAGGTCCGGTATGGCGACGGCGACGAACGGCTCGGCCTCCTGCCGGGGGACTACGTGAAGCTGGTCGTGAGCGACACCGGAACGGGCATGGACGAGATGACGCAGGCCCACATCTTCGAGCCGTTCTTCACCACCAAGCGTCAGGGGGAGGGCACCGGACTGGGCTTGGCTACTGTCTACGGCATCGTTCAGCAGAGCGGCGGGGGCATTGCCGTCTCCAGCGCGCCGGGCCAGGGCAGCGCGTTTACGATCTACCTGCCGCAAGCGGCGCAGACCGCCGAGCCGGAACAGCCCCGCGACCTGCGGGAGGCGGCCGGCGGGTCAGAGGTCATCCTTCTCGTGGAAGACGAGCCGAGCGTACGCCGGCTCACCGCGAACCTGCTTCGCGGATACGGGTATGCGGTGCTGGAGGTGAGTGGCGGGCAGCAGGCGATCGAATTAGCTCGTGCGGCGCCGCGACCAATCGATCTCCTGCTGACCGACGTGGTCATGCCCGGCCTGAGCGGGCCGGAGCTCGCGGAACAACTGAGGGCGCAGTTGGGGGATTTCCGGGTGCTCTATATGTCCGGGTACAGCGATCTGGCCAGCCGCCATGGATACGCGCTGGAAGGCGCTCCGCTCCTGCAGAAGCCATTCACGCCCGAAGGCCTGGGCCGAAAGGTCCGGGAGGTGCTCGACGCGGGCAGCCCGGCGGAGCAACTCCGTTAGCTCTTCGGCAGGAGCTTCTCCGCCGCGTCGACCAGCTGTTCAGGGGTGAACGGCTTCCAGAGGACCTCGTCGTCCGCCGGCGTGCGTCCCAGGATCCGCAGCAGATC
>DATADG010000237.1:0-4381 GCA_036258655.1 Gemmatimonadales bacterium
GGGCGCTGGCCCTGCTACTGGCTACTCTGGTCGCACGTGATCCGGTCGTCCTGGTGACAGGAGCGGTGCTCGCCGCCGTGTGCGGCGGATTCCGTCGGTCATTCCAGAAGCCGAGCCGTGCTGCGGCCCCTGTTGTCAAGAAATCTTTCCCCCTGCCCGGAGCTGCTCCCCCCAACCGGCAGAGCAGAGCGGGGAGGGGGTCTCATGCGATCGACGAGGAAGATCCGCCCAAGGAAGTTACCAGCGAGGCTACCTGGCGCTTTCACCACGAGCAGCCCCTCGACATCACCCTTCCCGAAGACGAGCAGATCGAGCATCTCTACCTCTATTCGGTGCTGGCGGAGTGCAATGATGCCTTTGCCCGGATGTATGGCTTCCAATCCGCAGCCGATGTGGTGGGCACTCGACTGGTGGTATTCCTGCCGCCGTCGAACCAGGAAAACGTCGACTACCTGCGGAGATATATCCGCAGCGGGTATCGCCTGGAGGATGCCGAGTCACACGAGATCGACCGTTACGGCCGCGCGAAGTATTTCGTCAATAACCTGGTTGGGATTTTCGAGCGGGGCCAGTTGATCGGCTCGTGGGGCACGCAGCGGGATGTAACCCAGCTGAAACAGGCAGGTACTCAGGAATACAGCTCCCGACTCCACTCTTCAAACAGCTCGTCACAGTAGCTGTTATTGATGGAATTGGCGGTCTTGACCCGCCGGCCGTCAGGCAGCACTGCGAAGGCGCAGAACTGTGCTACCGTTGGCCTTTTGTTCGGCCCGGTGCACTCCGGTACTGCTGTCTGATTCACCACGATCCAGACCGACCTGTTCGGGTTCTCCTCCTGCCACCTGGCGCAACGACCATCCACATCGGGATCCACCTGGAGACCCGCCGGGCGAATTACTATCTCGTTGACAGTGCCGGTTGGCGACGCGCTGGGCCGAACATACTGCCAGGGGGTGCAGCTTTCCTCGCCTGCCGGGCCGGGGTGCTCCGCCGCGGCGCAGGAAACCCCACTCAACGTCTGCCCCCGCGGCGGCATCGGCAGGTATACCGTGTCCGCCACTTGGGTGGAGGACTGAAACACGGTCACCGTTTGCTGCGGCTCAGTCTGCACCACCCTGATACGTATGGAGTCAGGGCGGCCCTCCGGTTCGGATAGTGTTAGGTCCCAGGAAACCACCACCCGGAGCGAGTCGGCCAGCTCCGAGAGGGTTGAGTGGACTTCGGTTGCCTGAGAAAGGCCGGGAAGCACCTGCCGGGGCCGATGCGACAGAAATCCTTCCAGCATCAACGTCAGCACCACCATCACGACCCCCGCGTAGATCATCCAGTTCCGCGGATTGACTGGTGGGGGCGTGAGTGGTGTCGGAGGGTCGCTTCGACGCCTCCGAACGCTTCGTACGTGAACTTCGGGCTGGAGAGCGGTCTCTCGCGGGGGCTCGCTCATCAGGTGAGGATCAGAGGTTCCCGCTCACGTCAGCGTCCTTCCAGCTCTCGCTCCCCGGGGACGTGCCGCTCCGCACGCCCGGTTCCCGGGTGCGATTTAGCCTCGAGGTACCGCTCGCCCTTCAGCCGGACGAAGGTGGCGAAGCGCTCGTACTCTTCCTCGGAGAGTCCATTGGCAATATTGGGGATCAAACCCTTGATGAGGGTGATCCTCTCCTGGAGAGAGAGGGTGTTGGCCTGTTCGACCAATCTCCGAAGAGCAGGGTGGTTCATCCAATCGGTCTCTTCGCTTGTCGTCATCGAGGGGAGCTCCCGGTATGGGGCCGATGGTCCGTTATTCGCTCGCGGCAACGGTCGCTGAGGCGATGTCGAGGGCGCGATCGATCTCGGTCAGGAGGTGCGCCACATCTCGCCACACTGCACGGGCACCTGCCTGGATCAGCTCGTCCTCGGTCGCGGGGCCGGTGAGCACTCCCAGAAACACTACTCCGGCCGCTTGACACGCCTGCCCATCATATACGGTGTCACCGATCATCGCACACTGCTGCGCGGGAAGGCGGAGCTCCTCGATCGCAGCGAGAACCAGATCGGGTGCGGGCTTGCTCGCCTCATTCGGGCTCCGCGTAACCACCACATCCGCAAGCTCCCGGAGGTCCAGTCCGGCGCTGGCCAGCGTGGCCTCAAGGTGCTTCTCGTCACTGGACGTGGCGAGGGCGCTTCTGATGCTGCGCTCGCGAAGGGCCTGAAACAGCTCTTCCACTCCCGGGAACACCGGGAAGCGCTCGGACTCGGCGATGGCGAGAAACTCCTTCTTCTGCGCCTTCCGCAACGCCTCGCCTTCGCGCTTCTCTACTTCCTGGCCCAGCACCGAAGGGATGAGCTTATCGCCGCCCTTGCCGATCTCCACCACGATCCGGTCCGCCGGTACGTCGTATCCGAAGCGCTGGAACGTGCGACGCCAGGCTTCGACGTGCGCGGGATTGGTGTCGACGAGTGTCCCGTCGATATCGAGAATGATTGCTCGTATGTCCATGGTCCAAGTTAGCACTGCCGAAGCCGAATGGTTGTGATACAGCGCAATCGAGGGACCTACTTCACGGCAACGCCCGTAGAGTAGATCCCCCGATCACTATCCCGTTGACTGTCCTACTTACCGCACCTGATCCCGCTTACCTCTCCCCCAACCGAATACGTTCTACCCGCCGGCCCTGGGCCCGCGCATTGTAGATCCCCAGGGTGACGATGCTGCCCGGCTTTTCCGCCTTGAGGGCGTTGCGAAGCTCGGCTTCGGTTCTCACCGGCTTTCCCTCGACCGACAGAATAATGTCCGGTCCGCCCCGCTGGGGGTCGTCGAACAGTGTTTCCCACGCGGGCCCCCCCGGCGTGACATTGGTGACCACCAGACCCCGCATGTTGGGAGGCAGCTGCAGCTGCTGGGCAATACCGGCCGTGACCGGCTCCACGCTGATCCCCAGAAGGTTCACCGTCGCTCGATCGGAGCGGGCTTGGTTGTCGGTGTCGCGCTCGTCCGCCGCTGCGAGCTGAGGCTGGTCATTGAGCGCCTGGAGCTTGACGGTCACTGTCTTACGGACCCCGCCCTTCCGCGCCACTTCCACCTTGACCAAATCGCCCGGCTTGCGGAACCCGATGACCTGCTGCAGCTGCCCGACCCGCTCCACTGGCTTACCGTCGACCGAAACGATAACGTCACCCGGTTGGATGCCGGCCGCCTTGGCCGGAGAGTCTTCACTCGGAATGTCCTTCACTACCACGCCACGGATCTCGGGAAGTCCCACGTAGGCCGCGTCATTGAGTGTCACATTGTCGATCGAAACGCCCAGTGCCGCGCGGTGGACGGTACCGGTTTGGATGAGCTGATTCATTACGGCCCGGGCCAGGTTTATGGGAATGGCAAAGCCATAACCCGAGTAGTAGCCGGTTTCGCTCGCAATGGCTGAATTGATGCCGATCACCTCGCCGCGCACGCTCACCAGCGGCCCACCCGAATTGCCTGGATTGATGGCAGCATCGGTCTGGATAAAGTCTTGAATGCTGCCCTGGCCTCGGCCAGGAAGCCCAGCCAGCGCCCGGCCCTTCGCGCTTACGATTCCTGAGGTCACGGTAAACGTCAGACCCTCGCCCAGCGGGTTACCAATGGCAAGCACCCACTCACCCACGCGAGCGTCGTCACTGTTCCCCAGCGCAACCGGCTGAAGCCCCTTCGCGTCGATCTTGAGTACGGCCACGTCGGTGTTGGGATCGCTGCCGATTACCCTGGCCTTGAACTCACGCCGGTCCAACAGCCGGACGGTGACCTGCTCGGCGCCTTCCACGACATGGTTGTTGGTCAGGATGTAGCCATCGGCCGAAACAACGAAGCCTGATCCGCTCCCCTGCTCAATATCCGGCTGTTGCCTGAAGCGGGGGAAGAACCGCTCCATCCCAGGCGGCACCCGCTGCCGTGCAGCCTGTTCCGTCCGCTGGGACCTGATGTAGACCACGGTCGGTTTGACGTGTTCGGAGACGGCGGCGAACGCCTCGCTGAGCTCCTGGAGCGGGCGCGCGGCAGGAATCGAAGGGGTCGGCACCTGAGCGATGCTGGCCTGACGATTCTGCTCCTGGGCCGAGGTCCGGTTGGGCAGATCGAGAAGTCCGGCAAAGAGGAGCCCGAGCGCAAAGGCTAATGCGACGAGGCCGCCGAACTTCAGCCAGTTTAAAGAACGTGAGGACATCGAGCGGTCCTTCGAAAAACGTTAGGGTGATGCTACCTGAACCAATTTAACCGTACAGGAAGGGCCAACGGTGAGTTTCGGCCAGATAAGCCAGTACGCGGGAAAGCTGGTAAGCGGGTAAGTAGGGGGGTCGCGGAATTGGTGACCCTGTAAGAAGCGGTGAGGGCAGGGGAACCAGCTTCCCCCGCCAACTCACCGCTCTTGCC
>DATADG010000238.1:0-12371 GCA_036258655.1 Gemmatimonadales bacterium
CGATTGGCGCCGCTATCCCCAGTACATCGTTCCGCTCTCCGAATCTTCGATCGACCTGATTTTTGCGCCGGCGTTCGGATCGAGTAAGAAGAATGCGACTGACATCCGTCTCGCCATCGATGCCATCGAGCTGGTGTTCACTCGGCCGGAGATCGGCACGTTCATTCTCCTATCCGGAGACAGCGACTTCTCGACGATGGTGATCAAGCTGAAGGAATACGGGAAGTACGTGATCGGAGTGGGAATTCGGGAATCGGCCAGCGACCTGCTGATCCAGAACTGCGACGAGTATTACTCCTACAATGATCTTGCCGGTCTGACCAAGGAGGTCGACACTCCTTCGACCCAGCGAGACCCGTGGGAGCTGGCCGGAGAAGCAGTGGCCCAGATGGCCCGCAACGGCGATGTGATGCGGTCCGACCGGCTAAAGCAGGTCATGCAGCAGATCGACCCCAACTTCGATGAGCGCAACGCCGGGTTCAATCGGTTCAGCAAGTTTGTGATCGAAGCCGGTCAAAAAGGCGTTGTTGCCATCAACAAGCTGGAAAACGGACAGTACGAGGTCGCTCCCGGTCCCGCGACGAAGGGAGGGGGCATCACCGTTGCCCCTCGGCCTCAGGTGGAGGAGAGCGCAACGACGCCCCGAGCACGGGACGAGGGCGGTCGCCGGCGCGGGCGCCGGGGGCGGGGCGGTCGAGACCGCTCCGGATTCCGTGATGGTGTTCCCTCACGGGATCGGGTGAACGGAGGAGGGCGAGGCGAGCCGGCGCATCGCGCAGCAGGGCGCGACCCGAGGCCGGACGGAGCCCTCACCCTGGCCCGCGCGTTCCAACTGATGTCTAAGGCTTTGTCGGAGTTTCGCTCTCCGGTGGGGCAGGAGGCGTTGCGGCTTCGGATGGTTGCCATGCACGGGCGGGAGGACCCATTGCTCGATGCAGCCAGGTTCCCCCGCCTGCTTCGACAGGCAAATGATGCAGAGGTGGCAGATGTTCGGAAAGTCGGAGACGATGATTACGAAATCTCGGCTCAACGGGGTTCCGCCACACCAGGATTGCCGGCCCTTCCGCCGGCTGGACCGCCTCCCACTCCATCTATACAGGAGGCCCAACCCCCCGCGACTCCGGCCGAAGTGCTGAGTGAGGCGACTGGAGTTCAGGGTCGTGAGAATGGCCAGCGACTCGGACTTCGCTTCCGGCGCGGGTCGAGGGGACCCAGCCGGGTGGGCGAAATTCCTCTCATTGGTGTGGTGCAGGTCGAGGCTCCGTCCGACCCAGTCCCCACTCCATCGGCAGGGGAGAAGACGGATGCGGAAGGGCCGGAGCAGCCCAAGCGCCCGCGGGCGCGACGATCGGTCCGAAAGCCGCGGGGCACACCTGAAGCAACCGCGGACGCACCTCCTGGGGAACCAGTGACTGCGGAATCACCTCCTGAGATGACAGCAGAGCCGGTCAGGCCCCGAAGACCGCGAGCTCGTCCCCGGAAAAGGGCGGAGTGACAGCGGTTAGACGGGCAGCCACGCTGCCCGTTGCCTTTTTCAGACGTCCAGCCGAAATCGTTGCGGCTGACTTGCTGGGGATGGTCATGGTTTCGTCGATCGGAGGGCGGCGCACCGAAGCGGTCATCGTCGAGACGGAGGCCTATCTGGGCTATGACGACCCGGCCTCACACGGCTATATGCACCGCCGGAACGCTCGGAACGAGGCGTTATTCGGACCGCCCGGCACGTGGTATGTCTATTTGTCTTACGGCATGCACTGGTGCAGCAACCTCGTCTGTCAGGAGGCCGGCCATGCCAGCGCAGTCTTGCTACGAGCGCTTCAGCCTATTGCCGGTCTGGAGATCATGCGAAGGCGGCGGGGAGGAGTGCCGGATCGGGATCTCTGCTCGGGACCGGGCAAGTTGTGCCAGGCTCTGGGAATCAATCGAGATCTCGATGGAGAGCGGATGGCGAGGAGCCCGGTCATCGTGCGGCCGCCTACGAAACAGGAAGAGATTCAGATCTCGGTGACCCCTCGGATCGGCATCACCAAGGCCGCCGATTGGCCGCTCCGCTTCCATATTGCCGGCTCTCCCTGGTTATCGCGCAAAGAAAGAGCGGAAGATCCTGTGACCTCCCGCCCGGAGTCCTTCGTAACCACCCATCGACACCCTTAAGTCAGTAGCCGCCTCCCGAAGTTCTCTCGCGCGCATTTCCCAACCCGAATCGAAGACCGGCGGTTAACGTGTGGGTCGGGCCGTTGAACAAATTCCCTGACGCTATGATTGTCGAAGGCTTCTCCAGAGAGCCAACCAAGGCCATGCTGGTTTGCATAGTCGGCCCGGTCGTGACCTGATACTGGCCGAATGCGCTGAACCGGCTCACCCTGAAATTGACGCCACCAATGAGGGTTCCGAAACCGGAGCTGCCGATTTCGCTGGCGAACGGATCGGGGAAATCGTAGCCACCCGTATGCATCACGCCTACACCGATGCCGAAGTAGGGAGTCAGCGGACCCTTAATGGGGAACGCCATCAGAGTCGCGGAATACTTACGAATGTAGTCGAAATTTACTGGTATTTCGTTGACGCTAACCAGAGTTCCCGCGGTGTCGTATACCGCCATGGTATACCCGCCCTGCTCGTTGGATCCGAAGGCCTGTTCCACGGAGAGGAGCAGACCAGTACGACGAGCGGTGACGAGCAGATGGGCCCCGAAGAGAGGCGCCTGCGACCGGCCCTGTACCGGGGTTCCAAAATCCATGATGCCGCCTTGGCCACCGACGTACCACTGGAAGCTGCTGTTACCCGGCTGCTGGGCCGGAAGCTGGGCTGCCCCAACTCCGAGGACCAGCGCCGCGAGTGGGAAGATCCGGGTGACCATGCGCATCAGACTGCCTCCGTAGAGTGTCTGCACCAGGACCCTCCTGGCGCTTACCAGTACTAACCTGCGCGATACGTCAAAATGCGGAAACTCGTGCTGAGACTGCGGGGCAGGGAAGCGGCGAGAGGGCCTGGTTCTCTCAGGTACGCTATGGGTCGACAAGGACTTACATGACCAGGCCGACCCCACCCGGACCCGACGGCGGGTCTGGAGGTGCAAGGACCGGGCCCGACGTGCTCGTCAGATCAGACGAAGTTGGCGACCAACCTTCTTGAACGCAGCGAGAGCCTGGTCGAGATCGTTCCGGGTATGGACCGCGGAGATCTGACAGCGAACGCGCGCCTGGCCCTGAGGAACGACTGGATACCCGAAGCCAGTGACAAAGACTCCTTCTTTCAGGAGGAGGTCACTCATCCGGATTGCGTCTGCAGTTTCACCGAGGATGACCGGTATGATTGGCGTCTCCCCAGGTAGCGGGCGGAAGCCCAGCCCGAGGAGCTGCTCCCGGAAGTAGCGCGCGTTCTCGTGCAGTGTCCTGACGCGCTCCGGATGCGCCTCCAGGAACTCGATACTTGCTAATGCACTGGCGGCAACCGTCGGGGGCAGCGCGTTGGAGAACAGCTGGGGCCGCGCCCGCTGGGTGAGATAGTCGCAGACCGCGGCGGACCCAGCAACGAAGCCGCCGGCCGCTCCTCCCAGTGCCTTTCCTAACGTTGACGTGATGATGTCGACTTCTCCGAGCAGGTTGAAGTGCTCGGCCGTGCCGCGTCCATTGGTACCAAGCACTCCGGTTCCGTGTGAGTCGTCCACGACCAGCACTGCATGGTGTTTACGGCAGAGCTCGATGAGGTCCGGGAGCTTGGCAATGGCACCTTCCATGGAGAATACGCCATCGGTAATGACCATCTTGACCCGACGATCACGGGCGGCTGTCAGCTTGGACCGGAGGTCGTCCAGGTCGCCGTGCTGGTACACGGCGCCTTGGCACTTGGTTATTGACTTGGCGAGCCTGATGGCATCGATGATCGAGGCATGATTGAGCTGATCGCTGATGACGATGTCGTGCTCGGTCAGCAGCGTCGCGGGCACTGCCTCGTTGGCATTCCATGCGCTCACGAAGCTGAGTGACGCGGCCGTGTCCACCAGGCGCGCACAGGCCGCCTCGAGGGCTCGATGAATCGTGAATGTGCCGCAAATGAAGCGGACCGATGCCGTACCGGCGCCGTATCGATCGAGCGCCTGCTTACCCGCAGCGACAACCGCCGGTTCGTTGGTCAATCCCAGATAGTTGTTCGACGAGAGAATGATGACCTCTCCCCGATCCTCCATTTGCACTCGGGCGTCCTGCGGGCTGTCCAGATGATTCAGTCGCTTGTAGGTGCCATTCTGAATGAAGCTTTCCAGCTCGGGTCCGATCCGCTGCTCCAGAGGATTGGTCACGGCCCAACCTCCAGGATCACCTTTCCGGCCTGCCCATCCTTAATGACCTGAATCGCGTCTCGGATGCACGCGAGGGGAAAGCGGTGGGTTATGACTGGCCCGGGGTTCAACTGCCCGGCCTGGAGGAACCGCCGCATTTGCAGCCAGGTTTGGTACATCTTGCGCCCGGTCACCCCATAGATCGTCAGCCCCTTGAAAATGACGTCGCGGGCAAAGTCCACCTCCGTAGTGCGATTGGGAGTGCCGAGGAGGTTGACTCGTCCGCCGAGTCGTGCAGCGGCCATCGCTTGTGCGTGGCCGCTCGGGTGTCCGCTCATCTCGCAGACGAGATCCACGCCGTCTCCTCCCGTCAGCTCCCGAATTCTTGCTACGACGTCGTCACTCGTGGGGTTCAGGGTGACGTGCGCTCCCATGGTGCGAGCCAGCTCGAGTCGCCGTGCGTTGTAATCGCTGGCAATGACCAGCGTCGCCCCAGCGGCCCGGGCGACTCCAACTGCAAAGCATCCGATGGGCCCACAGCCGAGGACGAAGACGGTGCTGCCTGGGACATCGGACTCCAGGACAGTGTGCACCGCATTGCCGAGCGGGTCCATGATCGCCCCGATCTCGGTCGGAATGCCATCGAGCTTGATCACGTTGCTCGCCGGCATGACGATGTAGTCGGCGAAGGCTCCGTCCCGATCTACGCCGATGATCTTGGTGCGACGACAGAGATGCCCGGCGCCCAACCGGCACTGCAGGCAATGGCCGCAAACGACATGGCCCTCCGCGGTCACCAGGTCACCGACTGCCAGCAGGTCGTTGCCGGCACCGGGACCGAGTTGGGTGATCTCACCGGCGAACTCATGGCCCACAACTACCGGAGGCTTGAGCCGGTTACTGGCCCAGCTATCCCACTCCCAAATGTGAAGGTCGGTGCCACACACTCCGGCATGATGAACGCGAATGAGCGCCTCGCCAGGACCGCAGGGAGGGACAGGTACTTCCCGCAGGACGATGCCCGGACCGGCGGACTCCTTTACCAACGCGCGCATGAGGGCTCGGAGTTTTCGGACCGGGGGAATATAAGAGACGTCGGAGGGGCGGATAGGCGGACAGGCGAACGCGGGCGCAGAGGAAGAATTCGCCTCGGATCGAATCCGCCTGACTAGTCCACCATGACCATCGCGGGCTCCACTCGAACAGCGCTGATCTTGAACTCGGCGATCTTGGCGTACGGGTCGAGTCGAGGGTTGGTGAGGAGGTTGGCCGCGGCTTCCCGGAAATGGAACGGAATAAAGACTTGTCCGCGGGCCTGGCGCTCGGAAAGGCGAGCTCCAATCAGCATCGAGCCCCGGCGGGATGTAATTCGAACCGTATCGCCGTCCCCGACTCCGAGCTCGAGTGCGTCGAGAGGATGGATGTCGACCACTGGGACCGGCTCGCGCGAATCAAGGCCGGTCGACCGGCGGGTCATGGTGCCGGTGTGCCAATGATACATCTGCCGGCCGGTGTTCAGGATGAAGGGATACTCGTCGTCCGGCAGCTCTTCCGGCGGCACATACTCCACGGGAACGAAGATTCCCCGCCCGTCGGCAGTTGGAAACGAGTCGGCGAACAGGAATGGCGTACCCTTGGAATCCGGCGTGAGCACGGGGTACTGGAGCCCAGCGCCTTCGAGACCGGCATAGGTGACACCGCGCCATGAGGGTGTCACCGACGCAATCTCCACCATGACATCCTCCGGCTCCTTCCAGGTTGTGGCGAGCCCAAGACGGTTGCTGAGCTCGATCAGGATGTCGAGGTCACGGCGCGCCTGACCCGGAGGATCGAGCGCCGGCTTGGCCAACTGAATACGCCTCTCCGTATTCACATACGTCCCTTCCTTCTCGGCGAAGGATGAGCCGGGGAGCACCACGTCGGCCCAGCGCGCGGTTTCCGTCAGGAACAGGTCCTGCACCGCCAGAAACTCGAGCCCGCGGACCCACGCCTCGGCATGCGCGATGTAGGGATCGGAGATGACCGGGTTCTCGCCCATGATGTAGAGGCCGCGAATCGGGCTGTCATCGCGAGTCATCTCCGTAACCATCATGCCGTCCTCTAGGGAGAGTGACTCTTCGGACACGCCCCAGGCCCTGGCGTATTCGGCACGGTTCGCGGGCTGAGTCACCGGCCGGTAATCGGTGTACGCGAAGGGAATGGCCCCGACGTCGCTGGCGCCCTGTACGTTGTTCTGCCCTCGGATCGGCATCATCTGGGCGCCCCACTTCCCGATCATCCCACAGGCAAGCAGCAGATTGAGCAGACTCGCGACGATGTCGGTTCCCGTCGCATGCTGGGTCAGACCCATTGCCCAAAGCGTCGACGTGCGGGGGCCCCGGGCATACAACTCCGCCGCCCTGCGGATGGTTTCCCGAGGAATGCCGGTGATCCGTTCGCCCATCTGCAGGGTGTAAGGCCGGACGGCAGCCTCGACCCGCTCAAAATCCCGAGTGCGAGCGGCAATGAATTCTGCATCGGTGAGCCCCGCATCGATGATGTGGTGCAACATGGTATTGAACAGGGCTACATCGGTGCCGGGCAGCATCTGGAGATGTATGTCGGCGAGCTCGGCAAGCTCTACTCTGCGCACGTCGGCGACGATGAGTTTGGCTCCGCGGGAAACCGCTCGCTTGATCAGTGCCCCGAACACCGGGTGCGATTCCGTGGTGTTGGCGCCGGCGATGAAGATGACGTCGGTTGCCTCCTCGATCTCGCGCATGGATCCCGAGGCCGCCGCGGTGTTGAGGGCGCGATTCATGGCCGAGACCGACGTGGAATGACACAATCGGGTACAATGGTCGACGTTGTTGGTCCTGAAGGCGCCGCGCACCATGCGCATAAATGCGTAGTTGTCTTCGTTGCTGCACTTGGCCGACGAGAGCGCTCCCAGGGCACGGGGTCCATGCTGGTCACGGATTCGCAGGATTTCCTGCGCCGTCAGGCTCAGTGCCTCTTCCCAGCTGGCCTCGCGAAAGGCGCTGTACCACCCGGCCGGAGTAGCAACCCGGTCACGCACGTCATCGTCATTCAGTCGGGGCACGCCCGTCAATGGTGGCTTGCCAACCTGCCGCAGTGGTGGGCGAGGCTTCTTCCGCTCTCCCATTTCCTCGATGGTGAGCCACGGACCTTCACGATGCCTCGGCCACTCACCAGTCCAGGTCCAGCGGCCATCCTGGAACATCCACCCCTTCCGAATCAGCGGGAAAGTGAGCCGGTCTCGATGCTGAGGAAAGTCGTACCCGAAGCGTCCTTTGACGCAGGTTGATCCTTGATTGGGGGTGCTCTCTTCAATCCAGGGCGACGTCACCCGCATCAGGGTGTGGTCCTTGACATGAAGATCGAGCTGACAACCTACCGCACAGTAGGGACACACCGAGCGCACAACCTTGTCCGGAGCACGCATCCCTTCCATCCCAAAACGCTGCTTGGGAATGAACTCGAAAATGGCTCCGGTGGGACACACGCGAACGCACTCACCGCACCAGGTGCATCCCGCGTGATCCGGATCGCCGTCACCGCCCACGATTATCTGGGCATGCTCGCCCCGCATGCCCACGTCCAGGACCCCTACCTCTTGGATATCCTCACATGCGCGCACACAGCGGGTACAGAGAATACAGGTGCTCATGTCATGCTGGATCATGACATCGCCGGGACGCTCATCACCGGTGCGAAGCGGCAGATCGTGATGGGTACGCACCGGCACGTCGTACTGCACCACGTAGCGCTCGAATTCGTTTCGCGGGTCGGCACGCCCACCATTCAGGAGGTGCTCACCGGGGTACCGCTCCATCAGAAAGTCGAGCACTCCACGGCGGCTCTCGACCGCCGGTGGGGACTCAGTCTCCACCACCATTCCGTCGGCAGCGGGTGTGGCGCACGCGGGGAGGAGCTTGTTCTGTCCCTGGACGGAAACCAGGCAGATCCGGCAGTTGCCGACGATGGGCAGCTTGGGATACCAGCAGAGGGTGGGAATCTCTATCCCAGCCGCACGCGCAGCCTCGAGCACCGTGGCTCCGGGCTCGAACGAGATTGATTTACCGTTGACCGTCAGGCTAGGCATTCCGACCAATCTTCAAGGTTCCTGGTTCGAGTTTAGACCGGAACTTTTTGTGGGGCAAGGAGGTGGGAATCGTACAAACACCCCCGAACCGAAGTCCGGGGGCGTTTCCGCCGCTATACTAGCCGGCGCAGGGCTCTTGTGGTCTATGCTGCGTGCTCTGTTGGCACCTTCTGATGCCAGTGCTGCTCGACCGCGTCCTTGTCATCGGCCGCCCACAGGTATGCCCAGAACCGGACCGGCTTGGGCAGGGGAGCGCCGCTGCGAATGACGATTCCTACCGGTTCAGCCTGGATCGGGAGTGGCAGAGTCGGCACGAGCGACCTCCTCAAAGGAAGAACATTGTTTCTTATCATAGGAGCACCGTTCGTGCCGTGAAGGGCGAGGTTGGATCTCAAAGCAAGAACGAGAGTTGCCACAGGCGCCCCGAACCCATCCGTGTCGCTCGGACGCGGGGAGAGATTGTTACTCCGTGTCCTCCGGACACAGCGGCTTCGAGAGTATCAAGCCGGGGATTCCTTTGCCGTACGCGCCACGACGTTTCCGCTTCTGCTGTTCCTCCTCCTTCCAACCCGCATACATGGGGCGGAGGGACTCTGGGGCCATGGCAGAACAGGTGGGAAGAATTACGTGCACTCCACCCGGACGGCTGCGACGCTGCAGGTCGCTTATCAGATCAGTCCGTCCCCCCGCCCCGAGTTCCAGCAGAACTGCCGGGTCGAGCACGGTGATGTCGAAGCTGTCGAGGAAGCTCAGAAAATCAGGAAGCCCAGCGTCGAATTGGGCCACGTAGCTGTCGAACAAGCTGGAGAGGGCCTCCGCCGCCATACGCGATTCCACGCGTTCGACACACCCGAGCTCCCCGTCGAGGAAGGTGACGGCGGCATCGTGTGCCGCCAGAAGGTAGGTGATTGGGGCGGCACCGCTGCCGATCACGAGAGCGGCATCCTCAGGCTCGATTCGGGGCAGCAGCGAGCTAATGGTACAACGAGGCTCGAGGCCCCAGTGGGTCGGCGTTCGTTGAGCCGCCCTGAGGCGGATGAACTGCTGTCGCCATCGGCGGTAGGGGCGGAGCGAAAGTCGCTTCATGATGAGCCGGTCGACCGACTCGAGCATCAGGACTTCGGTGAGTACGAACTGGCCCTCTGCGGTGGCCTGAAGCTCCGAGGCCGCTTCGTCCCCCAACCGCAGCAGCTCGTCTCGGCCGATGGAGTTCTTATATCCCTCGATCCGCTGGAGGATGTACTCCTGATAATGCTGCTTGTCGGAATAGGCAGACCGGCGGCGGCGGTGAACATGCCGAACTTCAGTCGCGCTCAGCATGGCTCGACGTGCACCGTCACCTGGTCCAGCTGGAGGTTGTCCCGCAGCCGGTCTTCCACCTGATCGGCAATGCGGTGCGCGCTTGCCACGTTGGAGCGTCCATCTACGGCAATCGTGAGCTCCGCAAAACGGCGATCCCCCGCGTGGCGCGACCGGATTCCGTACGCCGAGACGACACCATCGACCAGCTCCGCCTCCCGCTGGATGGTTGCCTGGTCCAGGACTCGTTCATCCACAAGGGTCGGGATCGAACGCCTAAGAATCTGATATCCCGCCCGCCCCACCAGCATCGCGACTATCAATGCGAGTGCGGGATCAGCCCAGGCCAGCCCGGCCCGCGCCAGGGCCAACCCTGCCAGAACGCCGAGCGTGATGAACACGTCGGTCCGAGTGTGCAATGCGTCGGCCAGCAGGAGATCGCTTCGCAACCGACGTCCGGCCCGGCTCTCGAACCAGACGACACCGATATTGACCGCCAGGGTGAACACCAGAAGCGCGAGAGCAACGCTGGAGATGTTCAGGGGTGGCGGTCCGGCCACGAGACGTGTAATGGCGCCACGGACCAGCTCAAAAATGGAGAGCGCCAGCAGCAGGGCGATGAGGAGTGCACCGAGAGTCTCGAACTTGGCGTGTCCATAGGGGTGCTCCTCGTCCGGAGCCTTGGCGGCCACCTGCACCACGAATATCGCGAACAGATTGTTCGCCGAATCTACCGACGACTGGAGGGCGTCGCCGAATACTGCTAATGAGTTGGTGTTGAGCCCGACAACGAATTTAACGACGACCACCAGCACATTGGCGACCAGGATGCCGCCAAGGACCCGGCGCACCCCGGACGATTTCTGCCGAGAGTCTGCTCCGCTGGGCATGGTGGAAGAGTCGAGAGTCAAGACTTGAGAGTCAAGAGTGCTGGACGCCCGATCCGGTGAATTTACGTCGCCCGTACCACCGCGCCCTTCAAATATCCCGTCTCGGGTATCGTCAGCACCTCGGGATGATCCTTGCCCTGGCCCAGTACGCAGTCGAGGATCAATCGGCGTCCGCTGTCGCCGGCAGCATCGGACAGCATTGCAAGGAAGTGCGGCAGACGTACATGGAAGGAGCAGGAGGCAGTGACGAGGGTGCCACCGGGAGCTAGCAGTCGCATGGCTCGGAGGTTGATTTCCCGGTAGCCGCGCAAGGCTGCGGGCACAGACGACCTGGTCTTCGCGAATGCCGGCGGGTCGAGCACGATGGTGTCGAAGCGCTCTCCAGCCCGTTCCATTCGCCGGAGAGTTTCGAAGACGTCACCTTCCAGCCATTCGATATTGGTGAGGCCGTTGAGCGCTGCGTTGGCTGCCCCACGCTCCAGCGCTTCGCCGCTGGCATCGAGTCCCAGCACTTTCCTTGCTCGCGGAGCGAGATGAATGGCGAACGAGCCGTGATAGGTGAAGCAGTCCAAGGCGCGACCCCCTGGGATCATGAGCCTGCCGGCCAGGAGCCGGTTGGGCCGCTGGTCCAGGAAAGCGCCGGTCTTCTGCCCCGACCACGGAGCGGCCAGGTAGCGCACGGGACCCTCACGGATCTCGATTTCCTGCGGTACGGTGCCGTAAGCCAGCACCGATTCCAGCGGCAGTCCTTCCCGCCGGCGGACCGGCGCATCATTGCGAAGCAGGATACCGTCTGGTGTCAGTGATTCGCAGAGCGCGGCAATGATTAGATCTCGCATTGTCTCGAGACCGGCAGAGAGGATCTGGACCACCAGCCACCGGTCATAGCGATCTACCACGAGTGACGGCAGCGCGTCACCTTCGCCGTGTACCACGCGGTACGCGGTGGCGTCGATGTCTTCGCGGAGCGCCGAGCAGCGGGTCAACTGCGCACGCCACCACCCGGCATCGACGGGCTGGCGGCTCCGCTCGAGCAGGCGAAGGCGGATCTCCGAGCGGGGCGAATGGAGGGCCTGCCCGATGAACCGTCCCCGGGAGTCATGCACTTCAACCAGCCCTGCGTGATCCACTCCCTTCTGCACGTCGCTCCGATAGATCCATGGGTGACCACGTACCCATCGCTCTGCCCCTCGGGACGTGACCTTGACGGCTGTCACGCCCGGTCCGGCCGGAGAACTGTGGCCCCGCGGAGATAGCAATGCTTGATTTCCGCCCGACTGCGCGCCGTGTATGCGTGCACGAGAAGCCGGATGCACTTGGGGAGCGATCCGGGGACGGGGATCTCGGTGGCATGCAGCAGAGCCACGATGTTCCAGCCGAATTCCTCGGCGGCACGCGCTGGAAAGGCGGCGTCGAGGTCACGGGTCACGGTAAACAGGGCGCTCACGATGTCATCGGGCTGGAGCTCGTTGGCTTCGATGAGCGCCCGCAGCAACTCGTCCGTGGCCGCAAGAATCTCTTCAGGATCGTTGCGGTCGACGGTCGTGGCTCCCCGAATGCCGTACAGGCGAACTGAGGGGGTCATGCAGCATAATGTAGCGGCGCTGGTCCGACTGATGCTGGTAACCGACGATGCTCTGGTTCGGGGTCGTGACCTCGTCCAGGTCGCGCGCGCGGCCCAACGTGGAGGCGTGACTTCCTTCCAACTCCGGCTCAAGCAGACAGCCGCTCGTGAGCTGGCTGACCTGACGCGAGCACTGGTGACCGCGCTGGAAATTCCGGTGCTGGTAAATGACCG
>DATADG010000239.1:0-1617 GCA_036258655.1 Gemmatimonadales bacterium
AGGAACACCAGGAACTGCATGTTGGTGTGGGTCTCGTCCTGGGGGTCGAGCAGGTTGACGCCGGTGTCGGTCGACATCGACCAGTTGTTGTGCTTCCCCGATCCGTTCACGCCGGCAAACGGCTTCTCGTGCAACAGCGCCTGCAGTCCGTAGCGCGGCGCCACGCGCTTTAACGTCTCCATCAGCAGCATCTGATGGTCGCTGGCGATATGACTGGGCTCGAAGAGTGGGGCAATCTCGTATTGACCGGGCGCCACCTCGTTATGGCGGGTCTTGACCGGCACACCCAGCCGGTACAGCTCCCGCTCGGCTTCCGCCATAAAAGCCAGCACCCGGGGCGGGATTGTGCCGAAGTAATGATCCTCCAGCTGCTGGCCTTTCGGCGGCTTGGCCCCGAAAAGCGTTCGCTCACAGGTGAGAAGATCGGGCCGCCGATAGAAGAGCTCCCGGTCCACCAGGAAGTACTCCTGCTCGGGCCCGACCGTAGTCACGATGCGCGACACGCCCTGGTCGGTTCCGAAGAGCTTGAGGATTCGGAGTGCCTGCTTGGAAAGCGCCTCGACCGAGCGGAGCAGCGGGATTTTCGTGTCCAGCGCCTCGCCGGTCCAGGATACGAAAGCGGTCGGGATGCAGAGGGTGACGTTGTTGTCACCTCGCATCAGGAACGCGGGACTGGTGGCGTCCCAGGCGGTGTAGCCACGAGCCTCGAAGGTGGCGCGGAGCCCGCCGGATGGAAAGCTCGATGCATCCGGTTCCCCCTGCACCAGCTCGGAACCCGAAAAGTTGAAGACGACCCCGCCGGTTCCGTCGGGCGCCGCCAGCGAGTCGTGCTTCTCCGCCGTGAGCCCGGTCAGAGGCTGGAACCAGTGGGTGTAGTGCGTCGCCCCGTTCTCGATGGCCCAATCCTTCATCGACGCCGCAACCACGTCGGCGACCGCGGGATCCAGTGGCTCTCCCCGGTCCATGGTGCGGAGCAGGCTCCGGTAGACTTCCTTGGGAAGCCGCTGCCGCATCATGCTGCGTGAAAAAATGTCACTGCCGAAGATGCTGTCGATGCGCTCTGCCGCGCTCTTGCCGCCGTTCAGGGAGCGTACGCTGGTGGTCACGGAAACGGATTCCTCGTTACTGAGAGATGACGGTCAGGCGACTCCCGCGGGTGCCGCGAGGGCGTCTTCGACGTCGGAGATGTCGGGGTCAGGAAGCTCAACATAGACGGGATTCGACAAATATCGCTCCCCGAAATCACAGATCATCGACACGATCAGCTTGCCCGCATTCTCGGGACGCTTGGCGACCTGCAGCGCCGCCCAGGTGATCGAGCCGCTGGAGATCCCTGCGAATATCGCCTCCTCGCGCGCCAGCCGGCGGGTCGTCACGATCGCGTCCTCATTGGTGACCCGAATGACTTCATCATAGATCTTGGTATCTAGAATGCTGGGAACGAAGCCTGCTCCGATTCCCTGCTGCCGATGCGGAGAGGGCTGGCCACCTGACAACACCGGGCTCTCTGCCGGTTCCACTGCGATGATTCGAATGTTGCGCTTCCGCTCCCTGAGATATCGGCCGGCGCCGGTGATGGTACCGCCAGTCCCCACTCCGGAGACGAAGATATCGACC
>DATADG010000240.1:0-11051 GCA_036258655.1 Gemmatimonadales bacterium
GCCCAACCACGCGGCTTCCCCCTGCCGAGTGGTCTGCCGACTGACCGCGCAACGTCAGCCAGCGGATCCTGCCGTCGGGATCGAGGATCCGGAAATCGGGATCACACCGTTGCCCCGAGCTGGCAGCCCGGTGGAGGCCCTCGGCGACGTCTGCTTGGTCGGCAGGGTGGACCACGGCCAGAAAGGCCTCCAGCGTGCGGTCCCGCGGCTTGCCGGCAGAACCGAATACCCGATCTTCGTGACCCCCCCAGGAGATGGTCCCGGTATCGACGTCCCAGACCCACGGGCTCATCCGGGCAACCATCAAGGCCTCCAGCAGCTGCCTGGTGCTCTCTTCGAGAGCCTGCTCTCGGGCCTGAATGGTGGAGAGCATGTCGTTGAATGCGTCGGTGAGATGGCCGATCTCGTCGTCAGCCGTTTTGACCGCGCGCACCTGGCGATCCTTGGACTGAGCCACCGCTCGGCTGGCGTCCGCCAGTCGGCCAAGGGGATCGATGATGCTGGACTTCAACAGACGGGATAGCAGGACGGCTACGCTGAGCAGGGCCAGCAGGACGACTCCGGCGAGGATGCCGTATTGTGGGAGCCGGGACCAGAAGGGCGAGAGGTGATACTCGAGCATCAGCCATCCCAGTCTTTGTCCCTCGTCGACGACGGGCTCAGTCAGAGTGAGCCGGTCATTCGAGACGGTATACCCCTCCTCCCCGGGTCCAGTGAACGGCAGGGGCTCCCCCGGACTTCGAACGTACGAGGCGAAGAGTCTTCCGTCGCGAGTATACAGCGCTGCGGCTTCGATTTCCCGCTTCGCCCGGAGAGTCGCAAGATTTTCTGTTGCAGCACGGGGATCCTGAAATGCGAGGGCCGGTGCCGTGTTAATGCGGATCAGCTCGGCTTGTGCCGTGAGATCCCGGAGGGCTCGGGGCCGGAGAGTTGTGAGGTCGTATGCCAGGACCCCCAGGGCGGCCAGCAGCAGACCCACGCCGCTCGCCACCAGGATTAGGGAGGTGACCTTTTTCTGGATCGGACGGTCGCGGAAGCTCGTCCTCACGTGGACCTCTGTCCATAGACAGCGGCAGCCAGGGACAGCATCCGCGAGCTGATTCGGAGCCCTGCCCGGTCGCGGGCATCGGTGTTGACCACGAAGCGGACGGTTTCCTCCTGAATGATGAAGCCGATGACGCCGCCCTTCTGAGCGAACTCATCGGTCTCCCCCACCGTCAAAAGTCCTTTCGATCGAAGGCTTTCCAGCAGCTCACGATGAGAGCGCCAGGTTTCCCGGCTGACGAATACTACGTGGCATCCAGAAGCCTCCCGTGAAGATTGGATCCTCCTTACGGTTAATGACCGGCCATGGCTGACTTTCCCCTTAACCGTGGCGTCGAGCACTGGACCGAATGGGTCCTGCCCCAGCACACAGATGGTCATCGGAGCGGCGGGCGCGTCGAAGACCTCCGAGGGCCAATCCACGTAGCGGGTGAAGTTGAGCAGGTAGGCAGCCTTGACCTGATACTCGAGCGATCTGCCACCAGGACCGCCACCACTCGGGACAGTGGCTTGCGACCAGACCAGTCCTGCCACTGGCAGGCAAGCCAACCCTGCAACGGCGAGACCAAGCCGGGCGGTGGCTCGCCAGGATCGGAGGCGTCCGGGAGCGTTCAGAAGGTCCATGACCCGTGGGCCCGCACTTGTCGCTCGATGGCTCTCCGGCCCGGGACAAATCCGGATTGCGGAAATTCCACATGCGTTTCTGCCAGCAGATCCCGGCCGGAGATCGCAACGCGCAGATCGTCACGCACTCTCCACCCTATCTGCAAATCAGTCTGCAGGTAGTCGCTCACCTCAGGCTCGATATCCAGCCGCCCCACGTATCGGGCGATCAGATCCACTTCCAGGTTCCGCGGCAGATCGAACGAGCTCCAGAGGCCGGCCTGGTGCTGAGGATTCAACTCGGGGGTCAGATCAGGTATAGCCCCGGCCGGCGCTCCGGCCTCCAGTGCCTCATTCCCGTCCAGGTAGGTGTAGTTGGCGCGGAGGCGCCATTGTGGACTCATGCGGAACGTGGCGCTCGCCGTTCCCCCGACCACTCGCGAGCGGGCGTAATTAGTGATGATGTACGGCTGAACCATCACCCCATCGACTGATTCGGGAGACCCGGGGAGGAAGCTTCGTAATTGATCGTATTGATGGTAGAAGACCGTGAGGTCGAGCCCGATCCGCTCGTGGGGCGCGGTTCGATACCCCAGCTCGTAAGCAACCAGCTCCTCCGCATCGAGGGTATTGCTCCCGCGCAGCTCCACCCTCGTGAGTGGGGGAGCGTCGAAGACCTGGGCAACCAGGCGAAGGTCGCTATCCAGCCGAGAGGGCGTGCGAACGGCACGCGATATGGCGCCCCACACAGTGGTGCTGAGGCTCGGTGTCCAGAGAATGCGGGCGGTGGGCTGCAGCTCGAAGCCGGTATAGTCGTTGTGCTCGAACTTGGAACCGATGTTCAGCGCCACCCGCTCTGGTGCCAGCACGATCTCGTCCTGCACAAAACCGGTGACCAGATTGACGGTTCGTTCGGCCGGATCGAAGGCAGCTGTAAAGTCGCCGGTGATGTCGTCCGAGATCCGGCGAAGGCCCAAGCCCCAGATCAGATCGTGCCGCCTGCCGAGAGGGAAGTGGTGCTGGAAATCCAGCTCCAGCGTGGTCACACCTATCCGGCCGAAGTATCCGGGCTGGGAGCGTGCGGCATAGTCTACGTACCCTTGAACAGCCAAACCAGCGCGGTCGGAGAGTTGCCGACTCCACCGGCCGAGCACGTTGGCCCCCTCGGCGGTGAGGTCAGATTCCAGGTTCTCTGTAAAAGGCGCGGACGGAGCAGGGAGAACCAGCCGTTGACCGCCGCCTGCCGCATAGATATCACCCTGCAGCGTAACTGTCTGCTTCGCTCCCAGACCCAGATCGGCTCGGAAACCCCCTTGCCCGACTTGCCAGTCGTCGACGTCAGACCCCCCGGCCGCTGCGTCGCTTGCTCCCTCCGTTGATGCGAGTCCATACGCGCGTACCGATCCAGTGGCTCCGAGAGCTCCGCCATAGCGCAGATCTCCCTGTACCTGGTCGTTGGTTCCCAGGGTGAGCGCCAGGTTGCCGCCTTGGCTCTCGGCGGCGGTTCGGGTAACCACATTGATGACGCCGTTCACGGCGTTAGCGCCCCAGAGCGCGGCGCCGGGGCCGCGAATCAGCTCGATCCGATCGATGTCCTCCAACGGCACTCGCTGCACATCCCAGAACACGCCGGCGAAGATCGGCGAGTAGACCACCCGCCCATCGATCAGCACCAGCATCTTGTTAGAGGTTTGCTGATTGAATCCGCGGGAGCTGACCGCCCAGTCGCGAGTACCCACACGTGCGGCGGCGAGTCCAGGAAGGAGGCGCAGGGCTTCCGGCAGGTTAGCAGCCCCGGAGCGGCGGACATCCTCTCTGGAGATCACCGATATCGCCGCGCTGGCCTGGGCAACCGCGGCAGGACGACGGGTCACCGACGTGACCTTGATGCGGGCCAGCTCCTCGATGTCCAGGCTGCTCAGATCGGCGCCGGCGGAATCGACCGCCTGCGGCACGGCCAAACCGTGAAGCCCGGCAAGAAAACCAAAGACCACGAGGACCACGCGGACCCTGCCCCACCCGGGGATGGGACACCGGACCTCGAGATCGTCGGGGACAACTCGACCCAGCGCTCGATCCATCGGCACAGAGATGAAGACTTGGACAGTGCTGCAGGTCCGCTGCCACGAACAGCGGCAGAACGGAGTATCACTGATCCTGCTCTCGATAGCAACGGTTGGAGTGATCCGGCTCACCGACCCGTGCGGAGCCGCGCCACTACTTGATCCGGTCTGCGGCGTGTGCGGTTGCGGCGGCATCACTCGTGGTCCGCAGGCTTACCGAGGTTCTGTCAGCCACCGCCATATCGCCTCTTTCATTCCTGCCGGGAGGCACCTCGCAAACACTTCGGTTCCAGGCATTGTGCATTCAGTTGAGGAAGGGGGAAGCATGACGACAGCCACTGAGCCAATCCGCCGGTATGGTGGGGAAGCCGGCGAGAGACGAATGGGGAGCTATCAGGAATACGGAAGGTACAGTCGGAGGTATACAGATCGGGCAACCCGGACCGGTGGAACCGATGTAGAACGGAGAAGCCGCGGTTTGGGCTGGTTCAGTATTGGATTGGGCCTGGCGCAGATCGGAGCGCCTCGGACTCTGGCCCGACTTATCGGGATCCGTGATGATGACGAGACCCGCAATACAATGTTCGCTATCGGTCTTCGTGAGATCACAAGCGGGATCGGTATCCTCTCGCAACCTCGCTCGGCAGGATGGGTCTGGACTCGGGTAGGTGGCGATCTCATGGACCTGGCCCTGCTGGGGAAGGCGATGCGCTCGGAAGAGAACGAGCGCGGTCGCCTGGCGGCGGCGACAGCGGCGGTCGCGGGGGTAACTGTCCTTGACTTCATGACGGGACAGCAGCTCAGCAAACACGGCAACGGGGCTGGGACCCGGTATGAGGGCGGACGGGCCGCGGGCTCGGGCCAGCGTAGCGAGCGGGGCATCCACGTCACTCAGGCGATCACGATCAATCGCCCTCGCAATGAGGTATACGGCTTCTGGCAGAACTTCGAGAACCTGCCCCGCTTCATGGCCCACCTCGAGTCGGTTCAAGTTCTTGATGGAAACCGCTCCCGCTGGAAGGCGAAGGCGCCCGCAGGCGCCACCGTGGAGTGGGAGGCGGAAACCATCGAGGACCGGCCGAATGAGCTGATCGCCTGGCGTTCGCTGCCCGATGCCACCGTACCGAACTCCGGATCGGTCCGGTTCAAGGACGCTCCGGGCAATCGAGGCACTGAAGTGCTGGTTGAGCTCACGTATGAGCCCCCCGGTGGTAAGGTAGGAGCGTTGATCGCCAAGCTCTTCGGCGAGGAGCCGGAGCAGCAGGTCAAGGGGGACCTGAGACGCTTCAAACAGGTCATGGAAACCGGGGAGATCGTGCACTCCGATGCCAGCATTCATCGGGGGCTACACCCGGCGCAGCCTCCAGAGGATCTGAGCGACGTAGAGCTGCTCGGGAGCCGCGGCGGATCGGAAGGAGCGACGAGATCATGAAAGCCGTCTGCTGGATGGGGAAGAGGAATATTCAGGTCGAAGATGTGCCCGACCCGAAGATTCTCAACTCTCATGACGCAATCGTGAAGATCACCAGTACCGCGATCTGTGGGTCCGATCTTCACCTGGTCAATGGTTTCGTACCGACGATGGAACGCGGCGACATCCTCGGCCACGAGTTCATGGGCGAAGTGGTTGAGGTAGGCCGGAGCGTTAGAAATCTGAAAGTGGGCGACCGCGTGGTCGTACCCTTCCCGATTTCATGCGGCGCCTGTCTCGCGTGTACAGCTGGGATGTTCTCTCTTTGTGAAAACTCCAACCCCAACGCCTGGATTGCCGAGAAACTGCTGGGGCATTCGCCCGCGGGTATCTTCGGGTACTCACACATGCTCGGCGGGTTTGCCGGCGGTCAAGCCGAGTACGTCCGCGTCCCCTTTGCCGACGTGGGGCCGCTCAAGGTGCCTGAAGGGCTGACCGATGAGCAGGTCCTCTTCCTGACCGACATCCTCCCCACCGGCTACATGGGGGCCGAGATGTGCGATATCGAGCCGGGGGACGTTGTGGCGGTCTGGGGAGCGGGTCCCGTAGGGCAGTTCGCCATCGCGAGCGCGAAGCTCTTAGGGGCTGAACGAATCATAGCCATCGACCGGTTTCAGTACCGTCTGGACATGGCCCGGGAGCGCGCGGGTGCGGCCGACATCATCAATTATGAAGAGGTCAACGTCCAGGACGCCTTGCTGGAGCTGACCGGCGGCCGAGGACCCGACCGGTGCATCGATGCGGTAGGCATGGAGGCGCACGGCCATGGAGTCACCTACGCATACGACCGGGTCAAGCAGGCACTGATGCTGGAAAGCGACCGGCCGCTGGCTTTGCGAGAAGCGATTCTGGCCTGCCGGAGGGGAGGCACCGTGTCGGTCATCGGGGTCTACGGCGGCTTCGTCGACAAATTCCCCATGGGAGCCATTCTGAACAAGTCGCTTACCCTCCGCGCAGGGCAATGCCATGTGCACCGCTACATGCGCCCGTTGCTCGAGCGGATACAGCAGGGGGAGATCGACCCGACCTTTGTGATCACTCACCGGCTACCGCTAGACCAGGCGCCGAAAGGGTACGACATGTTCCTCAACAAGGAAGACAGTTGCGAAAAGGTGGTCTTGAAGGTCGCTTGAGCGGTAGCAGTATTCTATCTGGGCCCCAGCCGCTCTCCGCGGCTGGGGCTCTTTCTTTGTACTTGACGGCTGCTTGACCGCCCCGGGTAGCCTTATCGCGCGTGGAGGAAGGCCGATCCGGTCTGTGATTCGGATCACATGCTTGACACTCGATCCCCGGAGAAGTACTAGACTTAGGTATATGATGGGGAATTGTGCGCGTAACTCTATGGGGCACGGCAGGGCGCTCTTGGCTCTGCTACTCTTGGTCATTCCGGGCTTAGCCTGTGGCGGAGACGATTTAGAGTGCACCGGCCCGCTCTGCGTCATCATTCCTAAGGTACCGCAGCCCAGCAACCTTCTGCCGATCCAAGACAATCCGACGGTGGGCGCACCGGGTAGGGCCCTTTCCGACTCCATCGGTGTCCTGGTCACCGACAGCATGAACCGGCCGGTCTCCGGGGTGAGAGTCGACTTCGAAGTGAGCAGTGGAGGAGGACGACTTCTTTCCAGCCGCAGCGCCACCTCCGACATCCGTGGATACGCACGGGTAGCCTGGGAGCTCGGCCCCGAGGTGGGCGCCCAGGAGCTCGAGGCCGTCGCAATGGACAGCAGCGACGCCCACCTGAACGGATCTCCCCTCACGCTGTCGGTCAACGCACAACAACCTGCGCCCGCCAAGCTGGTACTCAGGCGCCCCCCGTCACAGGACGCTCAAAGCGGTGTACGGCTTGAAATACAGCCAGGTCTCGACGTGCTCGATTCGGAGGACCAGCCGGTCCCTAATGTCGAGGTAGTTGCGGCGGTGGTGTCCGGGGGTGGCAGGCTGCTCGGGACCACGACGGTAGCGTCGAATCAGGCCGGACAGGCCGAGTTTACAGACTTGGCGGTAGTGGGCGCGCAGGGCGGTCACGAGCTGCACTTCAGCGTCCCGGCAGTGCCCGGGTTGGAGCTCACGTCACTCCCCATTCAACTGTCAGCCGGCACGCCCGAGACCCTCACCGGAGTGGACCCGCTGACCTACGAGGGAACCGTCAACTCGGCCGTAACACCCGGACCGTCGGTCGTTGTCCGGGACGCCGCTGGAAACGGGATCCCAGGCGTGTCCGTCCTCTTTTCATCGAATCGCAACGCATCGGTTTCTCCCGAGACGGCGATCACGAACGGACAAGGGGTCGCGCAGGTGAGCTGGACGTTGGGCACGACTGCAAACGTTCAATACACGCTGACAGCGCGGGTGGAAGGCTCCTCGATCCCATCGGTCCGTTTCTCCGCCATGGCGCGGCCAGGCGCGGCGGGCCGACTCAGCGTGGAAGTGCAGCCCTCCTCACCCACGCAGAGCGGGACCGCCTTTGCACAGCAGCCGGTCATCCAGGTGGTGGACCAGCAGGGCAACCCGGCCCCACAGTCAGGAATTACAGTGACGGCCGCGATCTCCTCCGGCCCGACCGGTTCACTTGCCAATGCCACCGCTACCACCAACAGTGCGGGCCAAGCTGCGTTCAGCGGCCTCACGCTCATAGGTGAAGTTGGCAGCTATACCCTCTCGTTCGGCGCTCCGGGACTGGCCGGCGTCACCTCGGCACCATTCGCCATCACTACCGGCTCAGCGGCGCGGCTAACGCTGACCACGCCGCCCTCCACGATGGCCAGGAGTCGCGCTGCGATCGTCCAACAGCCGGTGGTTCAAATCCAGGACGCCAGTGGCAATCCGATTCGCCAGGCGGGCACGGTGGTGAGGGTGACGGTGTCACCTACCAGCACCAGCGTCACCAATGAAACGGCCACCACCGACGAGAACGGACGTGCCGCGTTCAGCGGCCTCACCCTCACCGGTATACCGGGACACAAGGATCTGACGTTCTCGGCTGATGGCTTGCAGAGCGTGACTGCCACGGTGACGCTCCCCAGCGTCCAAACCGTGTTCGCGGCGCCGAGCCATCCGGTGTCTGCGACCGTCGGCACGACCGTAGCGGGTCCGGTCATCACCTGGCGGTTCGAGGATGCCGCCACCCGTCCGGTAGCCGATGCCGACTTCACACTCACCGTACCTTCGGGAGGAACCGCTCTGCCACTCGCGCCCTTCAGCGACATCAACGGCGCGGTGCAGGTCGGCGACTGGACGCTGGGCCCGGCCGCAGGCTATCAGTATCTCGAGCTCAGGCTGCCAGGCGGCAGAGTGTTCAAGGACAGCATCCTCGCTACTCCGGACGTTCCCGCCGATCTGGTCCTGGACTCAGGAGATAATCAGACGGCGCCGGTCAGCTCCACGCTACCGAACCCATTGGTTGTTCGTGTCGTCGACCAGTACGGGAACGGAGTGCCGAACGTTCCGGTCCAATGGGCGACGTGTGATGGCGTGCCCGGCCCGCTGCTGAGTACGGATGGCACCGGCTACTCGACTGTTACTCAGCCAACCGGCAGTGAGCCGACTGATGGGTGCACCAGGGCGTCCATTACGCAACCAGCCGATTCGGTGGATTTCCACTATCAGGTGACCGAAGCTGCCTCTCAGGGCGAGCAGCCTGAGGGTATATCTGGCGCGCAGTCGAGACATGGAGGTCCACCCCCAATTGCGCCACAGAGCAGCAGACCGGAACCTCGGCGCTGAGCCTAAGGAGTCGCAGTGCCCCGAACCTGGTCGATTCTGCTGCCCCTGGCTGCGGCCGTCCTCTTTGGCAGAGAGCTCGGGGCGCAGTCCGCCCAGCCGATCTCGCTCCAGATATCAGCCCTCTACAACGGCCTAGGAGGTGAGGTATTTCAGAACCTGAATCGGAACGGCATCGGTGGTGAGGCTCAGCTCCGGTACACGCCGGGCGCGCTGTCTCTCGGAGCCGGGGTTCAGTACACGGTTCATTCTCTCGAAGGCGACCTGCGCCAATTTTTCAATGAGGACGCGCAACTCCTCGGCGCCTTCTTTGAGCCCCGCTACCGGATTTACACCGGCAGCAACGTGCTGGCTCCGTATGTGTCAGCGCGATTCGCCTGGCTCAATATGTTCTTCAGCGGTGATGACCTGTCGATCACGTCCGATTTCATCCAGCTCAATGCAGGTGGCGGGTTGCTCTACCGCCTGGGACCACGATTCAACCTGGAGATGGGTGCGACGTTCGGGTACAACCGGCAGTTCGAAGGCGAGTTTGTTAGTACCGATGAGGAGGTCCCCTTCAGACGCAGCTTTCCGGCTGCCGCTGGAGGGAATGTGGTGGTCCGCCTGGGCCTGGCTGTAGGGCTGGGGGGTTAGGTTACAATCTTGGCGAATTGATGATTCGGCAGCTGGAAAGCTGGAGTGAGCTGCCGTCCCTCACGAAATCGGCGCGGAACACCGGCTGGCTGGTGATGCGCCCGCCGAAAGCGTCCTTCCAAGTCATCCGGAATCCAAACTCCATTACAGCGGTTCGTTCTTCCACCCGCTGAGCACCGTCTGCTCGGGGTCCCACCGTCGCTTCCCATTCCTTGGTGTAGAGTATCCGGGCGAGCTTCCTGAGCTTCTCCCGATCATCCCTGGTCTCCGGTTTATACAACAGCTCCACTTGCGCAACATCATTCCGCTGCAAGGCTCCATAACAACGCTCCACCCCTGCGAGCATCTGCCCCACGATGCGTTGCCGCTCGGCGGCCGGATCGGGTTGCGGCGTGTTTCCGGTGGTCTGCGCGGCCAGCTCTCCCACGGGCTCGACCACCCGGCCGGTTCTGGGCTGCTTGAGGACGGTCAGCTGCCTGGAAACGGATTTACCGTCCACAGTGGCCGTGATCTCGGTTGAGCCGGGAGCGGTCGCGATGACTGTCCCCGAACGGGAATCCACCGCCGCGACCTCTGGGCTGCTGCTGGACCAGACTGCCTGTCGCTCTGCTATGGCCCGCCCGTACCTGTCTCGCGGCTCGGCAGTGAGGTCGAGCGTGTCGCCCACTTTGAGTGGCGCGGCACCCAGGATCGCAACGGAGCTGACGGCCTGCGGCAGAACTGAAAGCGACGTAATGGCCGATTCTTCTCCGCTCCGAGCGATGATCACCGTGTTTCCGGGAGCATAGGCCCGTACCCTGCCGGTGGTCGGATTCACCGCGGCGACTTTTGGCTCACTCGAACTCCACGATACCCGGGCCCCTCGAATGGCCGCTCCCCGCTGATCCAGCACCCGCACTGACAACGTCAAGGTATCTCCGACCTGCAGAGGAGCATGCGGTTGGATCCTGAGTGACGCCGGCACTGTAGGCGCCTCCGGCTCTGTACGCGAGGCAGTGCGCACGACGATTCTTGCGGTGTCTCGCAGCTCACCCGCGGCGGCAATGACTTGCGCGCGCCCTTTCCCGATCGCCTGAACTGTTCCCGTAGCCGAATCGACCGCCACGACCGACGAATCAGTCGAGCTCCAGACCACGTCAGCGGCGGGGACTGTGCGCCCGTTATCATCGCGCACTTCGACCGCCAGCCTGGCCGAGCTCCCAACTTCCATGGGACGAGCCGGCCGTTCGGTGATAGTGACCGAAACCGGCGCAGCGCTGTCGGGCACAGGAACGCTGACTGCGGGGATGGCCTGAACCTCCCCCGGCGTGCTGTCGCGGAGCGCAACAGCCGACTCTGCCGGTGGTGCCTCGACCGGCCTGCTGCCACCGGCCAACCAGAACCCGCCAGCAAGCAGGAATAGCCCGCCGGTACCAACCAACCACCCGGGGCGAGAGCGCTGGCGGCGCGGCTCGGGCGCCTTGCTATCGGGCGGCAGCTCCCATGGCCTCTGTCGCGATTCCCAGGACTCTGCC
>DATADG010000241.1:0-3904 GCA_036258655.1 Gemmatimonadales bacterium
CCAGCCGCCGGGCGCAGGGCACTGGTCTCGGGCTTGCCCTCTGCAGGAAGTTTGTGGAGATGCACGGCGGGACCATCGGCGCCGATTCGGTGTACGGGAAGGGCACCGCATTCTGGTTTCTGCTGCCGGCAAACGGGCCGATGCGAAGGAATCTGGTTTTAATGTAGGCTGACGGCCGCGCCGCCTGACCCACAGACCGCCTATATTCTCTCCATGCTCCGTCGTTCGCTTCAGATCAGGGCTGTCCTCCTCCTTGCGGTGTTCCTCTCCGCGGGCACGAGTCTCCCCAGCCTCGACGCAGTGCTCCATCATGGCGGAACCGCGGAGGCCGGGAGCCAGAGCCACGTCGAGGTCGCGGGAGAATGTGTCGACCACGCCGGCCACTGCGAGCTGGGGCGCACGCCCACCGGATCGAACGCCGTCGCCGGACTCGCCGGTTCGATTCACAGCGAGCCGCTTCCCCAACCAACACAGATCCACGCCGCCGATCGGCCCCAGGTCGACGCCGACCATTACGCCACCGCAAGGCCCCGAGCTCCTCCCTCTCCAGTCGTCTAGCCGCCTCCGTAGCACGCTGTAGCAAACAATCGCTGTTGTCTCTCCCACCGGAGAGATGCCTACGCACTGGAGACACGATGCGCGCATTGTTCCTGGCGGCGGCACTCGCCGCCGCCATCACAGGAATTCTTTCAGCCGAGCCGCCCCGAGCGGTCGCCACTCTGTCAGGGACGGTGACCGACACCGCCGGCACTCCGCTGCCGCTGGTCCGCGTCGCCATTCTCGAGGCCAACCGCTCCACGATGACCGACATCAAGGGCTACTACACACTGACAGGGTTGCCGACCGGCACGTACGCGGTCTCGTTCGCGCTCGTGGGCTACGCTCCGCAGGTGCGCCGAGTCACCCTGCAGGACGGAGAAGTCGTGCTGAACGTCACGATGCGGCCGACGTTGATCGAGCTGCAGGAGCTGCAGGTGACCGCGTCTCCGCTGGCGACGACTTCGCTCACCTCGCCGCAGCCGACCAGCGTCCTCTCGACTGAGGACGTCCAGGCCAACCGCTCTGCCTCGCTGGGTGAGACTATCAGCGTACTGCCCGGAGTGCGGAGCTTCAGCACCGGTGTCGGCATCGGCAAACCGGTGATCCGGGGACTCTCGTCCAGCCGGGTTCTCGTGCTGGAGGATGGGCAACGCCTCAACTCGCAGCAGTGGGGCGACGAGCACGGGCCCCAGGTCGAGGCCGGCGAAGCCGAGCGAGTGGAGGTGATCCGCGGGCCGGCCAGCGTGTTGTACGGCTCCGACGCGCTCGGCGGGGTAGTGAACGTGGTCACCCCGGATCTGCCCGACGCGCTGGACGGCAACCCGTTCATCGGGGGTGACGTCCTCGTGTCCTACGCCACCAACAATGAGCAGCCGGACGGAACCGTCACCCTGGAAGGTGCCAGCGGCGGCTTCGGATTTCGCGGTGGCTTTACCGGCCGGACCAGCGACGACGTGCGCACTCCGCGGGGGCCGCTGTTCAACAGTGGCGCCCGCACGATCAACGGCAGCGGAAGCGCCGGCTATCGGGGCGACTGGGGCTCGGTATCCGCCACCTACACTCATCGAGACGAGCGAGTCGAGATCCACGAGAACCCCGCGGAGGACCCCGCCGCCACTCCGTTTCAGCGGATTTCGGACGACCGGATGCGCATCAGCGGCAGCGTGCCGGTCAGTGCGTCTCACCTCGATGTGAGTCTCGGCTTCGAGCGGAACCGGCGGCGTGAGTTCGAAGCGTCAGGCTCGGACGAAGTCGCCCTCGGGCTCCTCTCCCGCACCTACAGCGCCGACTTCAGGCTGCACCATCCACCAGTCGGCGATGTGGCCGGCATCATCGGTGTCACCGGCCTCCGGAACGAGTTCGAGAAATTCGGTGAGGAGACGCTCATCCCGAACAACGCCTACAACAGCGCCGGCATTTACGCCTTCGAGCAGCTGGAGACCGGCCGGTGGAACTTCGCGGTGGGCGCACGGTATGACTACCGCTGGCTTCGGGTCGAGGACGATGCCGAGCTGGGCGTCCTGGCGCAGCGCCGTACGTACCAGTCGCTGACAGGAAACCTCGGGATTCTTTATCGGGTGGCGGACCCCGTCGCGCTCGTGATGAATGTGGGCCGAGGGTACCGGGCGCCTACGGCGTTCGATCTCTTCTCCAACGGTGTGCATGAGGGCACCGTCCGTTTCGAGCGAGGCAATCCGGACCTTGCCAACGAGACGTCAGTCAACACCGATCTCGCGCTCAGGATCCAGGGCAAAACGGTGACCGCCGAGGTGGGCGGGTTCGCCAACTTCATCGACAACTTCATCTTTCCGGACCCGACCGGTGAGATCGATCCGGAATCCGGGCTCCAGATCTTCCAGATCAGCGGCGGCAACGCGCGGCTCACCGGGTTTGAAGCCGCGGTCGAGTTTCACCCCACGAGCTTCCTCCACCTGCGCGGCGCCGCCGACTATACACGCGGACAGAACACGACGACGGATCGCCCGCTTCCCTTCATTCCTCCATTTCGCGCCACCTACAGCGCTCGACTCGAGGCTGGTGAATGGGGTTGGCTGGAGGCGCCGTACTTCTCGATCGGCGGAGAATCGAATGCGCGGCAGAGACGTTTGGACCCGGAGGACTTTGCGCCCGAGGGGTACACGCTGGTGAATGTGGGCGGCGGCTTCACGTTTCCGGTGGGCAGTCGCCGCGTGTCGGTCGATCTTCAGCTGAGAAACGCGTTCGACAAGGCATACGCCAACTTCCTCAGCCGGTACAAAACGTATGCACTTGATCCGGGACGCAATCTCATCGTGAGGGTGGGGACGGGTTTTTAGCAGGGAGGCAGGTCTATCCGCGGGCCTGTCTCGCTGTCCCGCTGTCCCGCTGCCGGCCTGGCATGGCCGGATAAGCTGGCATCGACCTGGGGCGTGAAGGCGCCGCAGCCGCCGGTTTGACCGGTGCTGCCGAGCGGACCCACAGATCGAGATGGGGAGCCAGGAGATCGGCCAGCTGCTGTGCCGGGACCACGTGCTGTTCGGTGAGCGCTGCGGCCGATTCGGCGGTGAACACCAACGCGCCCTGCACCCGTGCCGCCACTCGCAGCGGCACGATCATCCGTCCGTCCTTCCCCTCCTGTTCGAATGCACAGGGCAGGTCACCATTGAGCACTCGAGCCATGGCGGTCTCCACCGATAGCGGCTTGAGGCTTCCCAGCGGACGAGTTTCTCCGGGCTCCAGCAGCACGACATGTTCGGTGTTCGGGACCCGGAGCGCGAAGGAGAGCCGGTCGAACGGGATCGTCGCCCTTGCCTCTGCGGCGATCAGCTCGGTTGCGACGCTCGAGCTGGGCGTGGTGGCCAGCAAGCCGGCGATTCGTGCCAGGAGCTCCAGGTGAGGATGAGGATCTCGTTTGGGATGTTCCGCTGGTAGAGCTTCGCGCGGGAGAAATGCGGCGACCTGCGGAGTGATCAGTCCCGCCAGCAGGTTGAGCAGCTCCGCGTCTTCCTGAGTGTAGAGATCGGGACCAATGCTGCCTGCCAGGAGGTACGCCGAGGTCCCGTTGCGAAGCTGGAGACGGGCCCCGGCCAGGGAGCGAATGTCGGTTCCACCCTGATCGCCGGCGGTGAGGAAACCGCGCGGCCATCTCGCGTCATCGTAGATGTCTTCTGCAATCAGACTGCTCTCGTCGCCGAAGATGCCGGCAACATCGAGGTGCTCTCCACTGATCACCAGTGAGGGATCCCCCCAGAGCGCTCCTCCGGGATGCTCACCCAGTCTCAGATATCTGTTCCGCGCGCCGTCCCCCAACAGGAGCTCGAGGTGCTCGTGGGGGAGGAGTGGCCCCAGTCCACGGGAAATCTGAGTGACGAATCGCTGCGGAGTG
>DATADG010000242.1:0-3000 GCA_036258655.1 Gemmatimonadales bacterium
CTGGAGCACACCCAGTCACAGCTGGTGCAGTCGGAGAAGCTCGCCTCCATCGGGCAGATGTCGGCGGCCGTCGCGCATGGGCTGCGGAACCCGCTCGCCAGTCTCCGGGCAGCGGCGCAGGTGGTCCGCCGGCATCCGAACTCGCCCGGCTCCGCCGAGTATCTGAACGCCATCATCGACGAGGTGGATCGGCTGGACCGCCGGATCAGCCATCTGCTGAGCTTTTCCCGGCCTGCCCCGTTCCATCCACTGCGAGAGAGCGTTGCCCGGCTCATCGAAGGGGTGCTCGCCAGCTTCGCCGGGCTGGCCCGGGAGCGAGGGGTGGAGCTCCAAGTGGACCTGGCGCCTCTGCTCCCTGAGGTGCGGGTCGACCCCATGCAGATGGAACAGGCCCTCGTCGAGATTGTCTCCAACGCCCTCGACGCCATGCCGCAGGGAGGCCATCTCCGGATCTCGGCCTCGGCTAATGGTTCGACCACCGACGGTGCCGACATCGTGATCGAAATCGTGGATACCGGCCCGGGCATTCCAGACCAGGTGCTGCCGGCGGTATGTGAGCCGTTCTTTACCACCCGGCACGACGGCACCGGCCTCGGCCTCGCGATCGCGAAGCGGTACGTCGAGCAGAATGGGGGAAGCCTGGAGATATCCAGCCGTCCCGGAGGCACTACGGTGCGCATACGACTTCGCGCTGCGGCAGCCACCGAGGCCGCCGTATGAGCGCACCACGTTCCACGGTGCTGATCGTCGACGATGAGCGGACTCTCGCTCGAGCGGTAAAGGCCTTCCTGACCGAGGCCGGCTACGAGGCAGAAGTGGCCGGCGATGCGGAACAGGCCCTGGACCTGATCCAGAGCCTTCGCCCCGACGTGGTGTTCGCCGATGTCCGGCTCCCCGGCATGAGCGGTACTGATCTGCTCCGGCGTATCCGCGAGTTCGATCCCGCCATCCCGGTCGTCATTATGACAGCGTACGGCACGATCGAGGGCGCAGTCGAGGCGGTCAAACTGGGCGCCTTCGACTACATGAAGAAGCCGGTCGACCTGGAGGAGCTCAAGCTACTGGCTGATCGGGCTCGGGAGACGGCTCTGCTCAAGCAGGAGCTCTCCTACTATCGTCGGCGGGAGGCCTTCGAGGCGCCGTTTGGCGGCATTCTGGGCCGCTCTCCCGCAATGCTCGCCGTCCTCGATCGGGTGCGCCAGATCGCTGCGCTGGACGAGACCCCGCCGGTTCTCATCACCGGCGAGACCGGAACCGGCAAGGGTATGGTGGCCCGCACTCTGCACCAGTCCGGAAAGCGGGCCGGCAAACCCTTCATCGATGTCAACTGCACGGCCCTGCCCGCAACCTTGATGGAAGCAGAGCTCTTCGGCTACGAGCGAGGCGCCTTCACCGACGCCAAGGAGTCGAAGCTGGGGCTGTTCGAGGCGGCCGAAGGCGGGTTCATCTTCCTGGACGAAGTGGGCGACCTGGAGCTCTCGCTGCAGGGAAAGCTGCTGCGGGCAATCGAGGAGCGGACCGTCCGCAGGGTGGGCGGCATCCGCGACCGGCGAATCGATGTCCGCATTCTGGCGGCCACCAACCGCAACCTGGAACAGGAGGTGCAGCGCAATCAGTTCCGGGGAGATCTGTACTTTCGGCTCGCCGTCATCCTGCTTCACCTGCCTCCTCTGCGTGAGCGCGGAGAGGACGTACTGATGCTGGCCGATCACTTTCTCCGGCAGTTCAGCACCAAGTACGGCAAGAGCGTGAGCCGAATCGACAGTGAGGCCAGAGACGTGCTGCTGCTGTATCCCTGGCCGGGCAACGTGCGGGAGCTGAGCCATGTCATCGAGCGGGCAGTGCTGTGGAGCCGCGAGAGCACACTCCGAGCTGAACATCTGTCGCTCACCGCACCCCGTCCGCCCGAGCCGCAACCAAACCCGCCGGAACCCCACCAAGCGGACGGAACCTCTGCTGCTGCCCCTACCGACGGCGCCGCCCTCCCGCCGACGGGTGTGGATCTCACCCAGTGGGAGCGAACCCTGAACGAGCGCGCCATGCGGGAAGCAGGGGGCAACCAGACCAGGGCCGCACAGCGCCTGGGTATCAGTCGAGACACCCTGCGCTATCGGCTCAAGAAGTTCGGCATTCGAGGTGGGTGAAATCACCCAGATGGTTCGGATCCCCCACCCGCGTTCTTCCTTCTTCCCCATCACCCAAAAACGCAAGTAAAGAGTTCCCACGGGTTAACAGCGCTGACGTTGGTCAGAGACTGATTGGCATGCACCATGCCTTCCAATCAGTGTCGTCGGGTCTCGCGAGGGCCCGGCTGGGTGAAACCACCCAGACCGCCGACCGTTCTTCTTACCTCGAATGGAGCGTTACCATGTCTTGGACCAAGCCCGAAGCTGAGATCGTGGCCGTCACGATGGAAGTCACCGCATACGTCGCGACGCTCTAACCCAGAGCTGCTATGAAGGGCTCGCGCAAGCGAGCCCTTCGGCTGTCCAGAATGCACGTTGTTCTCCTTGGTACCGCCGCCGGCGGAGGCTTTCCCCAGTGGAACTGCTGGTGCCCGACCTGCGGTGCCAGCCGTTCGGATCCACGCAGAGCCCTGCCACGCACTCAGTCCTCCGCCGCCGTGAGAGCCGCCGGTGAGCGTTGGTTCCTGCTCAATGCGTCACCCGACATCCACCGACAGCTTGCCTGTCTGCCCGGTTCTCTTCCCGGCGGGATCCGCCATGTCCCGGTCGAAGGGATCATCGCTACCGACGCCGAGCTGGACCACACCCTCGGCATCGTGCTGCTGCGGGAGGCTCGCCGACTTCAGTTGTACGCTACCGCCTCGGTGCAGTCGATCCTGGAGACCGACTCGCGGGTGCTCCCGGTGACCCGGGCCTTTGCCGATATCACCCTTCGCGACCTGCCCCTCGATCGTCAGGTGCCGCTCACCGGTCGCGACGGCCAGCCGGTCGGAATCACGGTCCAGGCATTTCCAGTGCCCGCCGGACCGCCCCG